>JAPLFR010000010.1 GCA_026390575.1 Ignavibacteriales bacterium | reverse complement strand
TTGTTTTAATGCTGCCAAATTTACTGCGTTTGGATAATTCGCTAACGTAATATCTTTTCCTGCTGCTGGTTCAACATCAACCAACCAAACCTCAAGCCAGAAATTACTGTTACTATCTTTAACTGCTTCAATTACTCCTGATAGCAGGTATGAATTTGCTGCACTAAGTGATAAAGCTTGATAAATCGTTGAGTTAACTTGAGCAGACCAATCGCCAGGAGTAACTGGACCAACAACTCGCAATCCGGGAGCTGTTCCATCGGTAGGAACAGTACCATAGTTATAATCAAAAGTTGCTTGCATACCGCCGCCCAGATCTAAGAGCGCTGTCCAGCCAGTAGATGATCCGAAACTACCGTTTGTAAGTGCATCTGATGGCAGTGTTTTAGTCGTCGCATTTACACTCACAGACGATGAATAATTAAATGCCTTGTCAACAGTATAAATTCGATAATAATACTGAGTGTTCCAGTTTAAGCCTACATCTGTAAATGATGTGCTAGTTCCGAGATAAACCACTTGTTCGCCTGGCGCTATAGTGTTGCCCACTGCGTATATACCGTTGACAGTCGGTACCGTTGATGGATCTGCCAACCCACGCACTACCATGTAACCGCCACTATCAACACCTGTTGAGGGGGCTGTCCAACTCAATTGAATTCGTGTCCCCGAGATCAACGGTGTTGTAGGAGATATTGGCGCATCCGGTGCAACTGAATCAACTCCTCCTGCATATACGACAAAGTCATCGATGTCGAGTGTGATTCCCATAGCTCCGCCAGCACGCACGCCTGCTAAACCCCACTTGGGGAGTAATGAACTTATAATTTTTATTGAATCTGTGTGCTTTACCCATGCATTACTAGTTCCAGCTAATGAAAAGCCGCCAGAAGCAGGAATTCTTGTAAATCCATCTACTGTTCCGTTTAAGGCTATACAAGCTGTCATGACTGCTGCCGTGGCAGTATCACTAGTGGTACGATAGTAATATTGTATTGTATATAGTGTGTTAGCAATAATCGCCCCGCTGTCACAAGTGGGTGACTGTAACGGCCTTCCACCAGAGGCTGCGGTATAAGTATAATTCACATATTTTGGACCTGATCTGCCACCAGTAGCATAAACAGTCGCCGGGCCAGTGTTTACCGTCCAAATAGTTGTTTGCACATCTTTAAAACCAGTATATCGCCATATAGTATCTGCTTTCTGGCCTTCAAAACCGCCGTCCATTTTTGGGAATGTACCAATCACCTGCTGGGCTTGTGCTAAACCTGTAAACAGCATTATGGTCGCAAAAAACAAGGCCATCAGTGTGACAAATGTTTTCATTGATCTCATCTTACTACCCTCCAATGTTAGAATATGGTTAATTAGTTTGTAGTGAATTATTGTATTATTTCTTTAAAGCACATTTACAACTTCCAGCGAATGTGGAATCTATGCTACTACCACTACACTATCATGGCAAGTCGAATAATTGATGAGGAATTTTATAAATTGAAACGGAATTGTCATAAGAATTTATGAATGAACAATAAATATGCCAAAATAAATAATTGAAAATTAATTCATTTTAGAACTTTTAGACTTGAATGCTTATTAAGCGTAATATCATGAATCTTATTATTTTTAATAAGACAGACCCGTTTGCGACATTTTAGATCATGAGTAATGACTTAGATATTGCTATCTTTTATAAAACCGTACGTTTTCATCAAGTTCAGATGAAATCTTAGTGCCGCTAAAAAAAAATGGGGCTAGCTCAATTGAGCCAGCCCCAATCTTTATTACAACAATCTTCTCTATGAAAATTATTTCACTTACTTCATCAGAATCATTTTCTTTGTCGCAGCGAACGATCCTGTTTGCATCTTGCAGAAATAAACTCCGCTATTTAATGCTGCTGCATTCCATTCGACAGGATAACTACCAGCCTGCTTGACTTCATTTACTAAGGTTGCCACTTCGCGGCCAAGTAAGTCGTAGACCTTGATTGATACAAAACCTTCTTTACTCATTTGGTATGTAAATTTTGTGCTAGGGTTAAATGGATTTGGATAATTCTGCTGTAAATTAAATGTCTTTGCAACAGACGCAGCTTCATTCTTCACACCAACAGCACTTCTTGCCTTCAATACTAAATTATCAAGAAGGACGTTATAAGTTCCTCCGCCATTACAACCCGATTTAACAACAAAATACCAAGTTTGACTTCCAGTTCCCTTTATTGAATCTGGTGCAGCGCTGCAAGGTGCAGGAAGTGCAGATAAAAGACCATTATAATTAGCAGGATAAGCAGACTGCCAGCCGTGAAATTTTATATACCCCAAAGCTGTTGCACCATTTGCTACAGTAACATCGGCGCCGCCATCTGTAGGCTCTGTTTGTGTTAAATAAAATTCACACCAAAAATTAAGTGATGTAGTTACAGGATCTTTGACATCTGCATCAAAAGTGTATACAGTTCCAGCTTCAAGAGTAACAGGCTGATAAATTACACTGTTAGATTGCACATTAACGTCAGAATAAGATATTCTCAAACAAGGTGGTATTCCCGTTTTAGGCGTATCAGCCGTGCAATTAAAATCGTAGTCACCAGCAACTGTATAACCTGACATAATCATTGGTCCTAACCAACCATCTGAGGTTCCGAAAGTACCGTTTGTAATCAGGTTCGTTTGCGCATTGGTGAATGTTACCATCGCCATCACGCACAAAGCGATTACGAAGGACGATTGTAAAACTGTTTTCATATCTTTTTCCTTCCTTATATAGGTTTGATAATTAGTGAAATAAATTTATTAACAAATATATTTGTTATATGCTATTTGTCCGCCGCAATATTTACTGGAGTTATACATTACAGAAAATAAACTGATAGGCACATCTCAATATCTACGATGTTACTATATTCCGTCTCTCCGTATGATCTGTTAATAGTGGATATAAAAAATGTCGCGAAAAACAACCTTTTTGAGATATTATATATTTACTTTTTCAGCTTCTTATTTCCTTAGGAACATCACTTTTATATTTGATCAAACCACTATTAATGAAGTGATAGTATTTAGATTAAGCTATCAAAAAATATGCCTCTAAAAATGTTCGATAATTGACTCGTTTTAGAGCTTTTAAGCTTGGCACCTTATCATGGATAATATCTTGAATCATTATATTCAATAAGACGACCTTGATGCAATATGTTAGTTCCTTATCGAAGAAAGGGATATATTTTATGAAAAACTATTTCTTTAAAGCATTATAACTATTCATATCTTTTTGTGTAGCTGAAATCTATGATGTTACATCGACAATATCAAGTCGTAAAACCGTTGATAAATTTTATAGTTTAAAAAATAGAGATAACACAATGAATTTACTATTATTTAAATAATAAATATACATCTAAAAAACACTCTATAATTATCTTATTCTAGAATTTTTGGGAAAATACAAATTGGAGTTAGCTCAATTATACCAGTCCCAATCTTATTTACAGCATACTTCTCTTGTAATTTTTCTTCACTTACTTCATCAGAATTATTTTCTTCGTTTCAACAAACGGTCCTGTTTGCATCTTGCAGAAGTAGACGCCGCTATTTATTGCTGAAGCGTTCCATTTGATAGAATAACCGCCAGCCTGCTTGACTTCATTTACTAACGTTGCCACTTCCCGGCCAAGGAGGTCGAAAACCTTGATCGATACAAAACCTGTTTTACTCATTCGATACGTAAAGTTTGTGCCGGGATTAAATGGATTGGGATAATTCTGCTCTAAGCAAAATGTCTTTACAATAGCTACAGGTTCATTCTCCACACCAGACATGCCATTTAAAGTATCAAACGGAAGATTTAAATAAAGTTGACCAAGTTCAGACAATTGTCCGGTACTAGTAAACAACCATGAATAGTGATTATCTGTACCGGTTCCTCTTCCAATGAACCATGCATATCGGAAGACATCCGATCGTGTTTCACATGTATTTACCATAGACTGCATCTGCACTTTTTGTTTTGCATAAGAATCAATCTGAGCACCGTCTTTCTGGGAGTGCCAATTAGCCATTTCTGTGATCCATATTTTCTTGCCATACTTTTTCAGTTCGTCTAATTTCCCGGATAAGCCGTAATCATACCAGTGATAACCGAGGTAATCGATTTTCGGACTCTTCCCTCCGTTCGCTGATTGGTAAGCGGTATAAAATGCGTCCAGCCAGGCAACCGGGGTTGTATAACCGGACATAGTGCCATAGGTTATCTGAGGTCCGACCAGATAGACCGTGCGTCCTTGATCGGCAAGATCAGAAATGGCCTGCTCATACTTCGGCCAATCTAACGCAGCTTGTGCAGGCGTCCGATTTGCCTGAGTCGTCAAATTTGGTTCATTCATAACAAGGAGATATTGAATCTCAGGGTGAGCAAGTATGAAATTCTTAATTGCTGTAGCATCGAAATTTTGGTTCCAAAGCATAGGAATGAATGCTATGTCGTAGGTTGAATAGAAATCAGAAGGAACGCTTCCTTGAGCGCCAGGAGTTGACCCCCAATTATACCACCAGCTCACGCTGCTGGAAATTGCAGTAAAATCCGCACTGGCAGGAGGTGGATTCCCAAAACATATTCCACGCTTCGGGCTCTTAGTAGGTTTATTCTGGGCTTGCGCTAAATCTGTTAACGACATCATAGTCACACAAAAAAGAATTATTATTGTGCCAAATGTTTGTATTAATTTCATGCTAATGCCAATCAATATGAAAATATGATTAATTAGTTTTGCTCATTTATACCAACATGCACCGTTGACATTTTCCAGATTTCTTCTTGATAATAATTTGAATTAAATCATCATATTAATTACTATCTGATGTTACGCAGAATGCAACAAAATATTGCCACGACCTTCAGGTCGTGGTTTTAATATTTTTAAAAAATCTGGGCTTCAGCCGAAAACGGTTCGAAATGTGGCTAAAGCCGATGCTACTTCCTTTTACTCGTCCACGACGTAAACGTCGTGGCTATAAATCAACTGACTTTGCGTAACATCAGTTACTATTTAATGTATCAAATGGGAGGCTGTTATAAAGTTGACCAAGATCAGATAACTTTCCTGAACTATTAAACAGCCACGAATAATGATTATCTGTACCGGTTCCTCTTGCAATGAACCATGCATACCGGAAAACATCCGAACGTGTTTCGCAGATATTTACCATACTCTGCATCTGCACTGCTTGTTTCGCATAGCTATTAATCTGGGAATTCCAATTTGCCATTTCTGTGATCCATATTTTCTTGCCGTATTTTTGCAGTTTATCCAGTTGTGCGGATAGGCCGTAATCATACCAGTGGAAACCAAGGAAATCAATTTTTGGATCTCTATTTCCATTAGATGCCCTGTAAGCAACGTAGAATGAGTCTAACCATACAACAGGATTTGAGTAACCAGTCATAGTGCCCCAATTCATCTGAGGTCCGACCAGATAGACTGTATCCCCTTGGCTGGCAAGATCAGAAATAACCTGCTCATACTTTGGCCAGATTGTTGCAGCCTGTGCAGGAGTCAGATTATCCTGATCCATCAAATTGGGTTCATTCACAACGAGAAGGTAATGTACTTCAGGGTGAGCAAGAATGTAACTCTCTACATACGCTATATTAGCAGGGCTAGTGTTGCCTCCCCGAAGCATAGGGATAAAGTCAATACCAGTCATAGTCATATTGGGAATTGTTCCCCAGTTATACCACCAGCTTACGCTGCCGGAAATGGCGGCTAGATCCGCCGTGAGAGGCGATGGATTTCCGAAACAAATTCCACGCTTTGGACTCTTAGTAAGGTATGTGGTGGGCGGGTTTCCGGTATCTACCGGAGAAGAAGAATCCTTCTTGCATCCCAAAGTAACGAATAATAAAATGATTAAGGCTAACGCGCTTTTATAATGAATCATGCATTCTCTTTATTAATATTTCAAAATAAACTTTTCCATCTACAAATTAAAGTTTTATTGTTTAATAATATTATTGTGGGAGTTGTCAAAAGGAACAATACCGCATTTTTAACAGGAAAATATATAAATTATTTTTTTCTTTGCATCAAGAACAGATTTGTGATACGTTTTTTATTTTACTTCATCTCCAGCGTCGATTCCTTCAAAGGTAGCCCGCAAGTGGATAGAAATTCACCTGTTAAAATATAATTTAATTTTTGTCAAAAATAATTGTAGCGGACATGTACGATTATTATTTAGATACAACTCTAACAAAGTACCATGTGCATGTATCAGATACTATCTGGCCTTTTCTATATCCCAAAGCTAGAATCTTATTGGCTCCAGAATCAAGAGTAACATTATTCCATTTATAAATATGATCAGAAGATATAAGGATAGAATATGTCTTGTCGTTCACCTGTAATTGTACGGAGTCACAATTGGAATATATTTTTACTTCAACCAGCGAGTCTTGCCTTTGTGTGAACCTTCGGCTTGAAATATATACCATAGGTTCATCGTTCCAATTTGCTTTATAAAAATAGTAAGCATCTTTTTTAATTTTTCTATCTTGCGTTACCAAGCCTTTGTCGTTGACGCCGGGATTTTTACCTTCGTTTCTGCCATCTGAACTAAAATCAAAGCCCACCCACAGTGAAGTGGAAAATAGAAATGGATGTTTTTCAATCCCATTCCAATGTATTTCATGATAAATGTTTTGATATTCTTCTGGATGAAACGGGCCACCCGGATTTGGCTGACTTGGATTTTGTGAATGATCTTGTGTGTTTGCTCCAACACCGTATTCACTAACTCCGATCTTTGAGTTAGGATGCTTTGCATGTATGGAGTCAAGCCAAACACTAAAATCTTTGTAATTTCCGAAATACCAGCCAAAATACTTATTCCAAGATATTACATCAGGAATCCAATGTTCTTGCCGGTCATCGAACATCGCCGCTGCAGTTGTTAAGCGCGTCGAATCCAACGTATGTGCAAGATTATTCAATTCACGAATCAACGGCGTCGGATCAGGTCCGGGCCTGAAGTCAACTTCATTAAATAGGCCCCAGAAACATACCGAAGGATGATTGTAATTTTGTCTAATAAGTTCTGTCAATTGTTGTTTAGCATTTTCAGCGTACAAAGTTGTTGATGTATCAATGTTGTTAACAACCGGGATTTCAGTCCATACTATTATCCCATTTTCATCGCAATAATTATAAATGAATTGGTCATGTTGATAGTGTGCCAATCGTAAATATGTGCATCCTAATTCATTCAGTATGTCCATGTCTTGTTTTCGATCTTCCATCGAAATAGCTCTTCCTTTGTCACGTCGTTCTTCGTGAAACGCAACACCGTGCAAAGGGTACTTCTTGCCATTCAAATAGAAACCTGAATTTGCATCAATAGAATAGAATCTCAATCCAAGGGGTTGGGTCATTGAATCTGTTTTTATTTTATTTTTATAGACCTCAACGATGACAGTGTAAAGATATGGATCACTTTTGCCATTCCACAGATGTGGATTCTTAATGGAAAATAATTGTTCAATATTTTGAGACCTATTCCCTGCAATCTTCACGATAGTATATGTGGAATCGAGAACACTTCCCTCGCGCGTAATTATTTTCGCAGTAACTTTAACATTTGACGTTTTCGATAAATTATTATCGACCATAGTAGATATTTTAATATTTGCGCTGGCATTGCTTATTTTACTTTGAGTTAAAAACACTCCAGACGAAGCTGAAAGTAAAGGAGAAATATTAACAGGGTTAAGAACCAGTAACTCAACGGTGCGTGTAATCCCGCCAAAAAAGGTAAAATCAGCCGAAAGCGGGGGCACTAAAACCGTGGCCGAATTATCTACTTTTACAGCAATTGTATTGAGCTTACCAAACGAAATGTACTTTGTAATATCAAAAATAAATGCCGCATAACTGCCGATGTGTGAACCAACGAGTACACCATTTATGTGTACATCAGTTTTGCAGTTTGCTGAATTAAATTTCAGGTACACCTTTTTTCCAGAAAAGTCCGAAGCAATGCTCATAGATTTCCGGTACCATCCTATACCACGGTAATAATTATTGCCTCCGTCCTGACCATCCAAATTGTTCCATGTGTGAGGCAACCTCACAGTTTCCCACTCACTATCGTCATAAGAGATATCCTGAGCTCCGTCGACATTTTCTTTTTTGAATTTCCAATCTTGGTTGATGTCTATTACTTTTCTGAGTTGCGCGTTTACTGATATGGTATTCAGAAAAGAAAATAGTAAAAAGAATACAGATAGTTTATTTTTCATAAATGGTATGTCCAGCTAGAGTGAAATAGTCATTGAACCCATTGATATAGATAATAATAAAATTATTGGAATGAAACACCTCTTGAGATTCGATGTGCAGCGTCAAATTAACTTAGTTGATTTTATGATCAACTTTCTTCAGAATGAGACATGTATTAAAATCCCGCATCGACTTCGTCTTTGCGGGATTCTCAAAATTACAGTAAACTTAGCTTCTCCCGCTTCGCGGGATCGCTAAGTTTAGTAATTTTGGAAGTGGATAGGGAGGGAATTCCTGCCGGCCTGAATGCAGGCGGTCAGGCGGGGAACCCCCCGGGCACATGGATTTTCAGATCGACCCTGTGCCAAATTTTAAGCGAAGATGATCAGAAAAACGTTTAAGTTACCCTTGACGCTTTGATCACTCATCTGATCATTTTATTTCATGAGTACCATCTTCTTCACATCTGCAAATCGTCTTCCAGGATCATCGACTGAGAAGGTCTCAAGACGATAGAAATATATACCTGTGCTCACGCTCGCCCTCCACTCAACCTCCTGATATCCTTCGCTCATCTCTCGATCAACCACCGTTACGACTCCACGGCCGAGGAGATCATAGATCATCAGTTTCACATGTGACCTCGCGGGCAAGCTGAATCGGATCATCGTGCTCGGATTGAATGGATTGGGATAGTTTTGATATAATACATATTCCTTCGGGAACAGATCAATCCCCATACTGTTCGCCTCAGCAAACGACTTCGAGCCTATGATCAACCGGAAGTTCTTCGTCCCTTTTCCCGTATTCATCATCAGTTGTTGCTTCTCGATGAGACGGTGCACCATCTTCGACTCCACATCAATCAGATATCGATCCATGTGCAATGATTCGATTCCATCGAATGTGAGTACAGTTTTAGCATTCTCATCTGGAGTTAGTAACTTGAAGTCCCATACATATCCCTCAGCACCAGGTGATCGATAATCATGTGTCAGTGCACCTTCTTTTGAATTGAACGATAGGCTGATAGATTTATCGCCTAAGAGAGGCGGTTCAAAGACATCAAGTGTATCGATATCGTCATCCGCATTGGGATCGACACCGATAATATTTTCAATGTCGTCGATCTTATTATCTTCACGTTCAGCCCGGATGCGCAAACTCCAACTATTTTCTTTTGTTGTTGTTCCTGCCAATTCTTTCTTAAATATCGAAGCATTTGGCGGGCGCACAACCGTGTGAGGACGGTCAGCAACATTGAATCGCAGTATTGTCGGTCCACTGTTCCCGATATTTGCAACTATTCCTTCCCAGGCTTTCAGAGTCGTCGGACTCAGCTTCCATCCGCCATTAGTACCTCCTACTCCGACGTATGCCCAAACAGTCTTATTTTTCAGCAGTTCTCCAGTTGCCAGAATCAAACTGTCAATCGGTACATCAAAGTTAAAGGGATTACCAATTGCATTGTAACCAGCTTTGAGCGCAATACCATTCTTATTGATATCCTCCGACTTAGGCACTGTGCCAGGGCCGCTCTTTATGGTAATTGCATCCTTCAAAATCAAGAAGAATGCTTTGCCAGGATCTATAGTTTGCTGGGTTGCAAATGTCGAGTACTCCTCGAACTGGTCATTGGCATTAAGCCTGAAAAAGCGCCATTTCTTTTCATCATACGATCCTAATCCGCTTCGATTTTCCAGCAGATCCTGCGGTGTCTTGTTGTCCAATATCAATGGGACAGAAAACATACGGTAAGCATACTCTGTTGGTGCTCCGCTTGGCAGACTACCAGCACTGGCTTGAGCTACTGGATTTCCACTTTGATCTGAGCGCGTTACGGTTGTGCTGTAATGAATGACTAACGAATGTGTAGGTGTATAAGCAACATTGTCGGCACTGTCTGTCGCAACGATTCTATAGTCAACCCCAAAGAGAGAGTTTGATGAAATAAACGAGGCTGGAATATTTAACGTACCGCCACTCACACTTGGATAATTTGCAGACTGCGCAGTACTCCAGCTTACACCAGCTCTGCGGTACAATAGCTGCAATGATTTCTGACCTGACACGCCATCTGCTGCTGTTGCCTGGATAATTATTGCTTGCGGCGAGGCTGTTTCAAAATTTGCTACTGCTGTGCTATCGTGTTGAATTACCGGAGCAACATCATCATACTTCGCAGCTATCTTAGCACGATTATTTGGATCTTTATTTCCAGTACCATCTTCCAGATATAAATAGATTTGATGTGTTCCCGCCGATGAGATATTTATTTGAAGCGTCTGTGTTGATGTAACGACTGCTTTGCCAGGGGAACTGGTTGTGGGAATCGTATCAATGATATACCAGAGTTTAGCAATTCCAGACGGATCGCTCGGATTAGTCCAAGTGATATTGAATGTATTTTGATTCGTCCAACCAGAAGGCGCAATTTGCACTGCTGTAGGTGCAGAAGGCGGAGTTACATCTTTTGTTACCGCATTTGCCTCGTTTGAATATCCAGAATTGCCGCCTGTGTTATATGCATATACTCTATAATAGTAGGTCGTCATTTCCGCTAATCCAGTGCTGGAATAACTTTGCACGTTCGCACCGAGCGTGGCGATGAGCGCGTATGATCCGCCTGCACCTAATTTTCTTTCAACTTTAAATCCATCCTCGTTGTTCGAAGCATCCGTCCATGACAAGTCGATTTGTGAACCGGAAGTTGCACTCGCTGTCAGGTTCGATGGTGCTGAAGGTGCATTTTGTAATGTTGTTACTGTGATGATATTCGAGCTTGCACTTGTTCCACTAGCATTATACGCACGCACTCGATAGTAATATGTTGTATTTGCATTCAATCCCGTAATACTATAACTCGTCACGTTTGCTGCATCTTTATCATTAAATCCGGCAACGAATGCTGTAAACAAATTATCTGTTGCTACATCAAATCGGTATCCTGTCGCTCCGGTGATCGCATTCCAATTTGCTGTGATGCTTGTCTGCACCACATTCGTTGCGCTCATTGCAGTTGGGGCTGCAGGTGGAGCTGGAGATGTTGTTACCGTGATGACATTCGAACTTACGCTTGTTCCTCCAGTATTATATGCCCGAACCCGATAGTAATATGTTGTACCCTCAATCAATCCTGTCACACTGCAAGCTGTTACATTTGCTACATCTCTATCATTAAAACCAGTAACAAAAGCTGTGAATTCACTGTTTGTTGCTACATCCAATCGATACCCTGTTGCACTGGTTACAGAATTCCAATTTGCAGCAAAACTTGTTTGCTGGATAGTAGTTGCTAAAGTCGCCGTTGGTGCATTTGGTGCTGTTCCTCCTGATGAGGTAGTTACAGTAATACTGTTCGAGACAGGGCTTGATCCACCATTAAAATGAGCCACAACCCGATAATAATATGTTGTACCTGCATTTAATCCGGTTACTACATATGTCACCACGTTTCCAATATTTTTTTCATTATAATCACTGAAAAAAATTGAATAATTATTATCAGTCGCTACATATAAGCCATACCAGGTAGCTCCAGCAACTGATATCCAATTTGCTGTAAAGCTTGTCTGCAACACATTTGTTGCTGCTGTTGCTGTTGGTGCATATAACGCTGTTAATACACTTGAAATATTTGAGCTCGCGCTTGTGCCTCCTGTATTATATGCTCTGACCCGATAGTAATACAGTGTATTAGCACTTAATCCTGTAATTGAATAACTTGTATCATTTCCTATATCTCTATTATTAAAACCGGTAACAAATGTTGTGAATCCAATGTTAGTTGCAACATCTAATCTATATCCTGTAGCTCCGCTGGCTGAATTCCAATGTACCATGAAACTTGTTGGCTGATCATCATCTACCCATAATCCCGTTGGTATTGGCGGTGGAGTTCCAATACCAATCGTATTCCGCAATATAGAAAGCGTGTTGTCACCAGGATTTGATACAACAAGATCAGGTTTGCCATCTCCATCCACATCACCTATCACAACTCGCTCAGGATTTCCACCAGCTGCAAAATCTACTTTAGGTGCAAACGAAATGTTACCGTTTGTGCTCATATTCCGATATATGGAAATTGTATTGCTTCCACTATTCGCCACTGCTAGATCAAGTTTGCCATCTCCATCCAAATCACCGATAACAACGATTCTAGGACTATTACTTGCTGCATAATCAATTCTTGGTGCAAATGAGATGTTACCGTTTGAACTTGTATTGCGAAACACTGAAACAGTACTGTCATTCTTATTCACCAAAGCTAGATCAGGTTTACCGTCTCCATCTAAATCACCTATCGAAAATCCACCAGGCATATTACCAGTTAAAAAATCTACTTTGGCGGCAAATGAACTATTTGTAATGCTACCGTTAACACTTATGTTTCGAAATACTGAAATTGTATTGCTGCCGTTATTCGTTACAATTAAATCTGGTCTTCCGTCTCCATCCAAGTCGCATATTTTAACACTCCATGGATTAATACCAGTACTTAAACTCACTTTTGGTGCAAACGAAACACCGCCTTTTGTACTCGTATTCTTAAGTATAGAAATCGTATTGCTGGACCAATTTGTTACTACCAGATCCGGCTTGCCATCTCCATCCAAATCTCCTATAGTAACTGTTCCGGGATTAATGTCTGTTGCGAAATCCACCTTGTTTGCGAAAGAATTGTTTCCTATGCTACCGATAGTGCTTATATTTCGAAACACTGAAACTACATTGCCTTGGACATTCGTTACCGATAGATCAGGCTTGCCGTCTCCATCTAAATCACCTATCCCAGCGTCACAAGAGACACCATCACCTACTGTATTACCCATTAAAAAATCTACTCTGTTGGCAAATGAGCTGGTCGTTACGCTGCCACTAACACTTGTATTCCTATACAAGGAAAATGTATTGTCGTTCCAATTCACTACTGATATATCAGGCTTACCGTCACCATCCAAATCATATATTTTTACATCATGAGGACCGCTGCCTGTTGCAAAATCCACTTTTGCAGCAAATGACGAACTTGTAATGTTACCACCGCTGGAGAAAGTAACAATGAATGGATTGGTCGAGCATGCAATCAATCCATTTGTTAAATCTGTCACCGTAATCGGTTCATAAGTTGCGCCAGTAGGGACCGTTACTCGTAACTCGGTACTCGTTACTGCTGTCACCGTCGCTTTCACTGCGCCAAAATAGACTATGTTATTAGCGGCTGTTGTGTTAAAGTTTGTGCCGGTAATTGTTACCGTTGTGCCAATGGGACCAGAGGTTGGAGTGAAGGAGGTGATGGTGGGAGGTAATACCACTCCGCTTATTGTCGCCTTCACTGCAAAGCTCTTTGCTCCTTCAAATCCGGTCGAGTCAACGGCGGATACACGATAGTAATATGAGTTACCAACGACGAGTGATGAATTTGTATAAAGCAGTTGAGCAGTTGAGTCTATGACTGATAAGTTCGTAGAGTCAGCGCCACGATAAATTTTGTACCTCATTAACGGCACAGCTCCACCGCCGTTTTGCCAGGAGAGATTAACCGTTGCACCGCTTGCATTTGCAACAAGGTTTTTTGGTGGAAGTTGAAGGTTGAATTCCTGCGGCATCCGCTCCTTATTTGAAATCCGTATTTCATCAATAGCTCCCAAGAATCCCTGATTATCAGGTACAGAGCCGAAAGTTAATGATTGTGTGTTGGATGCATTACTCAGATTTGCCGCCAGGATTGATACGAGGATACCGTCAACATATAACTTCCCTCCTGTAAGTGTTTTAACCGCTGATATGTGATGCCATTTTCCGTCCGCGACTGAAGAGCTTGAAACCAATTGTACCATGCCTGTCGTAGCGTTTATCTGGGCATAAACTCTACCGGAGTAATCCATATAAAACATGTATCCTTCGCCTCCGTGTTTTCTTAAAAATGTACGACTTGTCGCAGTCGCAACATTTAGCCACATCTCGCAAGTGAAGGCGCCCGATGGAAAATCAATGGTCGCACTATTGGGCACATCAATATAATTTGCTCCGCCGTCAAAATACCGTGCCTTCCCAAATCTTCCCTCGACTACCGATGTTCCCGTTGCCATCCCGTTGTTTGCATTGGTGCTCGCATCGTAAACAGTGCTCCCTGCCGCTTCATCCATGTGCATGAGGAGAACTGTGTTGGCATCGGTAGCGTACTCACCAAGCAATGTCGTCGGTGTTATAGAGCCATTTGACAAAATTATTACTGTATTTGAAATACTATTCACCGATGCAAGATCGATAGTTCCATTTCCATCAAAATCTACTGCAGTAATTGAACAGGGTGTACTTCCCCCCACTCCCGGCCTGAAGCTCTGTGTGAATGTTCCGCTGCCATTGTTAATAAATATTGCAGCTATATTCGAACCATAATTACAAGCTACTGCAAGATCGATATCTCCATCTCCGTCAAGATCACTTGCAGTAATTGAACGCGGAGTTCCGCCCACACTCAGCGAGGAACTCAGTATAAAGGTTCCGCTGCCATTATTCAAGAGGATCGAAACAGTATTAGGGTTACCATCATTCGTTACTGCCAGATCGAGATATCCATCTCCGTTAAAATCTCCTGAAGTGATTGACCAGGGAACGGGTCCCACACCCGTCGTGGAACTTTGTGTGAATGTTCCGCTGCCATTGTTCAATAGGATTGAAACTGTATTGGAGTTACTATTCGCCACCGCAAGATCGATATCTCCATCTCCATCAAAATCTCCTGCAGTGACTGATTGTGGATTATTACCTACTGCCGGTGTAGATGTTTGTGTGAATATTCCACTGCCATTGTTCAAAAGGATCGAGACTGAATTGGAAGAGTAATTCGCCACTGCAAGATCGATATCTCCATCTCCATCAAAATCTCCTGCGGTGACTGATTTCGGATCACTTCCCACACTCACCGTAGAACTTTTTGTAAAGATTCCACTGCCATTATTTAACAGAATTGAAATTGTACCGGAAACATTATTCACAACCGCAAGATCGAGATCTCCATCTCCATCAAAATCTCCCGCTGTGATTGAGTTCGGAGTGTATCCGACTGCCGGTGTGGAACTCTGTATGAACGTTCCGCTACCATTGTTCAAGAGGATAGAAACTGTGTTAGAAGTATTATTCGCAACCGCAAGATCGATATCTCCATCCCTATCAAAATCTCCTGCAACGACCGATTGTGGATCATTCCCTACTCCTGGTGTAGAAGTCTGGGTAAATATTCCACTGGCTGTATTTGTTTTTATCGTAAAGCTCCATGTCAATGCATGAGCAAATGAATCACCTGATAGATTTTTAATTCTACGTGTCGCCGTTACCGTAATGATTTCGCCCACTCTGAATTGTACGTCCGGATAAAGGGTAAGGGTTTTTGTCGAGCTATTATAATTCTGAGTAAATATATGCTTACCACTTTGTGTTCCATTGATACAAATTGAGGATGAGGAAATCGTAGCCTGATCAATATCTTTATCAAATGTGACAGCGATGGTTGCATTCTTTAAAACATCAATCCTATTACACCCCGGAGAGTATCCGATAATGATTGGTGGCGATGATGCTCCACTTATTGTCGCCTTCACGGCAAAACTCTTCGCTCCTTCAAATCCTGTCGAGTCCACTGCGCTCACGCGATAATAGTAGAGTCCGGTCACCAGACCGGACTGAGTACGAGATGTAGAAGTCGTCGAATCGACAAGTGCTACATTTGTAGAGTCAGCCCCGCGATAAATTTTGTACCGCATGAGTGGTAGCGCACCGCCGCCATTTTGCCAATTCAGGCTGGCAGTTGTTCCATTAACTGTTATAGCGAGATTGACCGGCGGGAGCTGAATATCAAACTCCTTCGGTGAGCGGGCAATTTTCGAGATTCTTACTTCATCCAGGATAGTGTTTACCGAGAATGCACTTTCGCCTATTAAGAATGATCCGCCAAGAGAATCTATATTACCAAATGAAGAAATATCATTTTGAGCTTGCAGCATTCCATCTGCATACAGGTATGCGACACCTTCTTTTTTCACCACCGCCAGATGATGCCAGCGGCCATCATTAAGTTTTACGAAACTGCTTAATGAAATACCATTCCCGCTATTGCTCATAGTGAAAATAGGAAATCCATCTGCAATTCCAAGCCGCCAATATTTTACTGGACCCCATCCATGTTCAATATAAGGTTGTGAAAAATTGGTTGATGTGGTATTAATCCACACTTCAGCTGTAAAATCCTGTGTACCGAATGTCAGGTTTTTAAAATTCATGATTTCTATCTGGGCATTTTGAGAACCATCGAAAGAGCGTGCTCCTCCGAAGCGGCCGGATTCAGTGATCTTTGCACCTGCACTTGCTGTTCCGTTGTTACCAAAACTGCTTGCATCGGACACACTACTCCCTGCAGCTTCATCCATGTGCATTAAGAGAACTGTGTTAGCATCGGGATTATATTCTCGTTGTGCGTTGAGCACTGATGGCGTTGTATTTACTTCGTTGCTGTACGCACTCTCCAACCTTGCACTATCCACAGCCGTGATGCGGAAATAATACATCGTTCCATTCGTCAATCCGGTTATGACCTTTGAGGTATCTGAGATGCCCGCTGTTGTAGAGTCCGACACAATTGTCGGACCAGACGAGGTACCTCGATAAATGCGATATCTCAGGAAGTCGCTCTCTGTGTTCTTGCTCCATTTGAGTGTAACCTGGCCGTTGCCGGCGATAGCGGTGAGGTTTTGAGGAATAGCGGGAGCGGTGTTGCTTGTCCATCCACCTTCATGATAAAGCGAATTAATTTCCGTTTCACTCAACGCGCGGTTGTAAATGCGGATGTCATCTAGCACACCTTTGAACCATTGAGAGGGAATGCTATTATATTTTATCCCAATTGCTGTGCGAATAGACAGATTTGATACAGTTCCGAACGTAAGAATTGTGTCAACAATCTTGATCCCATTTAGATAAATTTTGCAACCTTGAACATCATCATATGTAGCAACAATATGTCGCCAATAATTGTCATACTGAAATGAACCAGCTTGTGAAAGAACTCCAACGCCATTTGAAGGTGGAATATTATTTACACCAAATCCAATCTGTCCTGTTGGTGTAACCTCTAATCTGAATACACGTGTCGCAGTGCCACCTAAATATCGATCATCAGCCCTTTGAATGAGCGCAGCACCAACAGAGGCGAGACTTGGAGATTTTGCCCAACATGACAAAGTAAGTTGATGTGAATTTCCACAGAGAGTAGTATTCCCTATGTCTATCCAATCTCCTGAACCATTTAAGGAGTAAGCATTGTTTAAATTTCCCAATCTATCCGTTGTGAGTGTCGCTCCATTCACTGTCCCATTGTTTCCGTTTCCACTCTCATCGTTTGCATTACCATTAAATGGATACCAAGCAACAAGACCATCCGAACGGCCGACAGTATTACGGAGGACTGATACGGTATTGTTGATGCCATTGGCAGCCACAATATCAGGTTTTCCGTCTCCATCCATATCGCAGGTAGATACGCCTAACACACCTGACCCTGTGGTATAATCCGATTTTGCGGCAAAGGAAACTGCACCGGTGGTGCTTGTATTTCGCAGCACCGATACGGTAGCACTGGTATTATTGGTCACCACGATATCAGGGTTTCCGTCTCCATTCATATCACCGATGGATACTCCATACGAACCTGCCCCTATAGCAAAATCCACTTTTGTCGCAAAGGATATAGAACCGGTTGTGCTTGTATTGCGCAAGACCGATACTGAAGCAACGGTCCAATTTGCAACCACGATATCCGGGTTTCCATCTCCATCCACATCCCCGATGGAAATTCCATACGGATTTGTTACTGTGGCAAAATCCACTTTTGCGGCAAAGGAAACCGCGCCGTTTGTGCTTGAATTGCGCAGTACGGATACTGTATTACTGCTACCATTTGCGATCACGATGTCCGGATTCCCGTCTCCATCCACATCCCCCATGGATACACCCAGAGGAGCTGCCCCTGTGGCAAAGTCCACTTTGGTCGCAAAAGAGACGGTACCGCTGGTGCATGTATTGCGCAGAACCGATACGGTATTCCCGGACCAATTTGTCGCGATGATATCGAGTTTTCCGTCTTTATCCACATCCCCGATAGATACTCCCCGGGGTGCGGAGCCCGTGGCAAAATCCACTTTTGCTGCAAAGGAGATAGTGCCGCTTGTGCACGTATTACGCAGTACCGATACGGTATTGCTGGCCCAATTTGTGACGATAATATCGGGTTTTCCGTCTCCATCCACATCCCCGATAGATACTTCATACGGACTTATCCCTGTCGCGTAATCCACTTTTGCTGCAAAGGAGACCGTGCCGGATGTGCTCGTATTGCGCAGCACCGATATCGTGTTACCATCATAATTGGTAAGGATGATATCGGGTTTCCCATCTCCATCCACATCACTAACAGAGACATGGTGCGGATTTGCCCCTGTGGCAAAATCCACCTTTGCGGCAAATGAGTTCGCATCGATCGTTGGAGACCCTGTAAATGTCGGCGTGAACGGTATGCGTGACACTACCAGCAAATGTGTTGTCGTATCTGTTACGGTGATTGGTGCGTACGTTGCACCTGTTGGTACTATTACACTGAGCGAAGTCGAAGTGGCTGCTGTCACCGTCGCTTTCACCGCACCAAAATAAACAATATTATTCGAGGCTGTTGTATTAAAGTTTGTGCCTGTGATAGTTACTGTTGTACCAATGGGACCGGAGGTTGGAGTGAAGGATGTGATGGTGAGAGGATATGGCCCAGGCAAGGCAGAAACAAATAAACCATTAACAGTTCCAGCATAAAGACCATGTTCAATAGTTGCAAAAGCAAGAATTAATTTACTTGCCATTCCAGTATTAACCGCAGCCCAGCTTGAACCATTGTTTGAAGATAGATAAATCCCTGAACTTACAGTTCCTGCAAAGAGATTCGTTCCATCAGCAAAAAGAGATTCAATGGGAATTGCGTTTAATGCAGAACCGGTAGCATTCCAGTTTAAACCGTTGTTGGTTGAAAGAAATACACCGCCTGCATTAGTACCAGCAAATAGATTTGTACCGATAGTAGCAAAACATCTAACTTGAGTATTTGTTAGTCCAGAATTGGCCCCACTCCAACTTGTACCATTATCCGTAGAAATAAATATCCCTTCCCAAGTTCCAGCAAATAGATTCGTCCCACTAACAATAAAATCGTAAACCAGCAAATTTGAAGTTCCTATATTAATCGCACTCCAGCTCAAACCGTTATTGGTTGAACGAAATGCACCATTGGCACCTGTTCCGGCAAAGACATTTGCACCATTCGCATAAAGAGTATTAATGGGTATGCCAGGTATTCCTGATTTTATAGCTATCCAATTTGAGCCATTGTTTGTTGATAAAAACAGGCCACCACTTGTCCCAGCTAAAATATACTCGCCGCTAATTGCAAGAGATAAAATCTGACTATTTGCTAGACCAGATAATCCAGAATTAACCTCAGTCCAATTTGATCCTTTATCGGTAGATAAAAATACACCACCATATTCAGTTCCTGCAAAGAGATAAGGATTCCCTACGCCGTTTTCGGCAGGTTTAACTAAAAGAGCAGTAACCTTATAGGCATTCAAACCACCATTTATGGCATTCCAGGTTCCACCATTATTAGTCGAAAGGAACACTCCACTTCCTAATGTTCCGGCAAATAAACTCCCACCGGAAGCAGGATTGACAGCAAGACAAATGACAGTAGTATTCGACATTCCACTACTAGCAGTACTCCATGTTGCACCGTTGTTTGTGGAAAGAAATACTCCGCCTTCAGTAGTTCCTGCAAATAGATTAGTACCACTCATGGCAAGAGCTTTGATTATTGTAGAAGTTAATCCGGTATTAACCGCACTCCAGCTTGCACCATTGTTAGTAGATAGAAATACACCAGACCAGGTTCCTGCAAAAATATTTGAACCACTTGCAACAAGAGCATAAACCCCTGTACCTGGTAAGATTGATAATCCTGAATTCACTGCAGTCCAGCTTGCCCCATTATTTGTTGAAAGAAAAATGCCACCATTATTAGTCCCAGCAAAAATATTTGTACCGGTGATGACAATATCATTAACATACTTATCTGTTAATCCGTTATTAACTTCGCTCCAGATTAATCCGTTATTTGTAGAAAGAAACACCCCATTCAAAGTTCCAGCAAAGATATTCGTCCCGCTAATAGCAAAAGAAAAAACTAAAGTATTCGGCAATCCTGTATTGTAATAATTCCAGTTTGTACCATTGTTGGTAGAAAGAAAAACACCGCCGTCAGTCGCAGCAAAAAGATTCATCCCACTGATAGCAAGATCATAAATATACATAGATGTCAATCCCGTATTTACGGCACTCCAGCTTGTTCCGTTATCAGTAGAAAGAAATACACCACCTCCCTCAGTTCCGGCAAATAGATTTGAACCGCTGACAGCTAGAGCTCTAACAATTCCTCCATATGGCCCATTCGTTTGTTGCCAATTTATTTGGCTGAGTGCAACCTGGGAAAAGAAGGTAAAGAGAAGAAGGAGTAAAGAAAACCTTGTCAAGGTTCCCTTTAAACTCTCCGACCGCTTTAAGCGATCGGAGAGATTTCTTTTGACAAGGTTGCCAGTTTTCATTTTCAGTGTGGTGGAATTTTGTAGTGAAGTCTCCATAATCGCCCCATCCATATTTCTGCAAGACCTGATGATAACTAATTATATTATCTGTAAGACAGTCAGATTCCCGATATCTCACTTAGCCAAACGTAGGGAAGATATCGGGAATCTATCCAATCATGGCAATGTCGGCGGCCCTGGTAATTTCTCCTCAACTGTCGGCGTCGTCTCCTGTGGTTTTAAGAAATAATAAGCCGCTGCCCCTCCTGCTACCACCACTGCTCCACCAATATACCACAACCATTTTGATGAACTTGTTTTTCCCACACCAGCTTTTACTATCTGTTTTCCCGAGACTTCTTCCGCCATCTGTTGGGCAATCTCCGGTATCACTTCTTCAGCCAGTCCTTCGATGTCACCGCTATATTGCTGGCTTTTGTTAATCTCGATCTGCGATGTAGCAATATCCAGCATCTGGATATTGACACTAAAGATCTTTCCGATCTTACCGATCGTGCCGGCAAACATCTTCTGTACTTTCAGTATTTTTCCTGCCTCTACAATACACTCTACTTGTGAACACGCTTCGCTCTGCTGGAATCCCTGTTCCTGAAGAATCGTCTTGATCCGGTTCCGATCAATAACAGTAAATTCTCCTGTTTCTACCATCTGCGAGCTGAACAAGTCAGATAATGATGCCGCTTCACCGCGTGAAAGTCCTTCGCGGGCATCAAAGTCCATGACAGCGATATTGAGCTTTTGAGGCGCAGCTTTTTTCTGCTGACCGATTAAACTAAATGATATGACAGCATTAAGAAATAATGCCAGAAGAATTAATGTGGTATTCCCATTGCGCCCATTGTGATAGAGATGCATGACAACCTCCAAGTCTTTACACTCTCACCCACATCAGTACCGTACAACACACCTCTACTTCGGTGAGCGAGATGAATCAAGGTTTATGATGGTAAAGTCAAGAAAAGAAAAAGCAGTCTGTGTGTAGTAAATGGAATCCCGAGTTCGGATTTGCCTTCTTTTCTAGTGGTAATTGTAGTGAGAAAGCACAAGACTATCAAGTGATACGCAACACAAGTTTATCTCTCGATTGTGTACTATAAGGATTTTTGGGAGGATATTCTCGCTTCCAAGCTCTGCTTGGAAGCGTTGATGGTGGAAGCTCTGCTTCCATTATACTTTAGCATTCTCTCTCAACATATTCTATAATTCGAAGCTGAGCTTCGCCATCTTCCGTTCCCAACAAGATGTTGGGAACGAGGTGATAAATCTACACCGGCTTGCACGCTTTGCGTTATCTTGTGGCGGATGTCTCGAGGTCTCTCTTCAGTACCAATAACGTCAAATCATCGGACATCGGATTATTTCCTACAAATCCTCGGACATCTCTTACGATACATTCTTTTATCGTTTCAGCAGTTGTGTCTATGTTTTTGAGAACACATTCTCGCAATTTCTCTTCACTATATTGTTGAAGCGTTCTATTTGCCGCCTCTGTCACTCCATCAGTATACACAACCAACGTATCGCCTTGGTGCAGTTCTATTAGATGTGTCTCAAACTGCTGTTCTTCCACCATTCCCAGAGGTAACCCGCTTGCCATAAGTTCGTTGATCTCGTTTCTGTTTTTTCGGAAAAGAAATGGCGGGTTATGGCCGGCATTCACATAGGTGAACGTATGATGAACCGGATCAAAAATCATGATAAAAAAAGTGATGAAGCGTTCTGCTGGACTATTATTGTAAACAAGAGTATTCAATTTCCTCACAAGCTCGAGCAATTCTATTGGATACTGAAGGAACACTCGCAATAAGGCATGCAACGTCGATACTAAAAGAGCTGCTGGAATTCCTTTTCCGCAGACGTCAGCCATGGTGATAGCATATTTTCCATCCTTAAGTGGAATGATGTCGTACGAATCACCACCGATTGCCGCACACGGTTGGACCATTGCGGAGAGTTCATATGATGGAATTTGAATTTTTTCTTTTGGAAAAAGCTGCTGCTGCATTTCAGCGGCGATCTGAATTTCTTTATCCACTCGTGCATGTTCAAGATCCGCCTGATAGAGTCTCGCATTTTCTATTGCGAGTGAAGCATGCTCAGAAAATGCATCCAGGAATAATTCATCGTTCCGGTTAAACACGCCGCGTTTTTTGTTGATGATCTGGAAGACCCCAATAATGACTCCGTTTCTATCTCTCATTGGCCTGCACAGCATCGTTCTTGTATGAAAACCAGATTTTTTATCAATAGCCGAATAGAATCGTTTATCTTTGCTTACAGCTTTCAGGTTGATTGTTTTCCCTGTCTCAGCAACCGTTCCAGAAATGCCGGTCCCGATCGGCAATCTGATTTCGACCAGTCCAGTCCCTTTTACCACTTTTGACCAGAGTTCCTGGGATCGTTCGTCGATGAGATAGATCGTTCCTCGTGCCGCATTAAGATTCTTCGTGGCATGGTCGAGAATAATGGAGAGAAGTTTATCCAGATCAAATGTGGTGTTGAGTTGTTTCGCTGCATCGATGAGCGATTCCAGCTTCCGGATATACAATCGCTTTGCGTCAGCTTTTTTCTTTGGCGGAGCCATGTTCTATTCTCCTCTTTGTTCCCCTCGTGTTTATAGCTACATAGGACGACCATAAAACCTAAATAACAGCGAATAAAAAACCGGATAAATTGTATTCTTGATTATGCCCGCTTCAATTACTTTGTTGTATGATTTTCTTATCGCTCTTATCGATATCGAAAATTATCCAATATGTTGTTCCTTCTTCAATTGTATCATTTCGCCAATCCAGGCACCGAGGACCGAGCAGAATAATCCCGCCACCATCCAAGTCAACATTATGAAAATATCTTTTTTATAACTAAAGATTTGAAAATGAGCATTCATAGCCAGACCGAGAATAAATAGATAGGCTATAGAGGAGATCAGCGGTTCAAGAATAGTGACACCTCTCGACCGGTAACCGATATACATACTCGTTTGCACCAATCCAAAAAAGATCCAGAGCGGCAGTAGAATATTGAATCCTTTCCAATAATCAAATAAACGTAAGATAATAGCTGTCGGAATGAGATGGAATGTCACAAGTAAACAAAATCCAACCCAAACCCATTGCCAATTTACAATGCGGCTTATTTTAATTGATGTTCGTTCTTCGTTCATAGAATTCTCCATAGTTCAAATAATTATTTGTAATCACCCGAAAAAGTCCAATGGCACATTTGTCCAATGGAATCGACGGTAACCATAACTGTATTAACATTATTCTTTGAGGAAACAGCAAGAAATGTGATCATTGGGGGCCGCACATTAATAATGGTGAATTCTCCAAGGTCATTTTTTGTGCGCTGTGGAGAGAGGCAAAATCCTTCATATGACCCACTGCCGCCGTTCATTGATTTCGGAAGGATCCGGTATTCGGATGCTTCAAATGCAACTTGAATAAGATTGCTTATGAGTTGGTCTTTGGTTCTCTGCACGTCTTGAGCTTTATACAAATATGCAGAGATTATTCGGTTGCTCGTGGTCAATATCAGATCACCAATTACCGTTCTAAAAGTTAAAGCTCCACCGAGGATGAACAGAAGCGACCAGACGTGGAAGATTTTTGTAATGGTTGTACCCGCCACCTCCTTCTGTTTCAGCACACGCCAGCTGTACAACCAAAGCACTGGTCCGATTAGATACAAGAGTACAAGGGCGATGATAATTGAAAAGAGTTCTTTTGGGCTGGTGTATGGAGTATGACCTGAAAACTCGCTCATCCCCATCGAGATTGTTACTCCACTTGCCTGAACTGCCGGCGGGTGGAATATGGTGTGGAAGAGGGTGTCTGGAAAGGGGTAATAACCATAGTTAGACACAAGAACAACTAATAATGTACCAAGTGTGGTAAGAGAAAACCATCGTAAATATTCCGGAGAGAACTCCGAGAGAGATGCATTGTTCGGATCAATTTTCTGATTCATAACGCACCCCTTTCTCCGTCAACACTGCTTTGGCCTGCACAAAACCAAAGCGTCCATTGTAATTTTTAAATTCTTCAGTTCTGCCTTTTGAAAAATAGTGGTACCCAACAAGTCCAACTTCATTATCGGAAACAGTGGTGACGACAACGCGAAGACTATCGTCACCCTTCGGATCTGCTTGGTGAACATCGTGAATATTCTCGCCAAACTTGCCGTTAGGATACAATCGCTGAAATACCTGCCCGAGCGTCTCCTTTTTCTTCCCATGTTGTCCATAGTAAACAGCGAGTGTTTTTTGCAATGGAGTGTAGAGTTCTACTTGAAGGATACCATGCGTAATGACTCCACGTATTTCCATTAAGGTTCTCCGTTGGTACTTCGATAAATCTTCCATTCCTCTCCACCCAATCGCACTGACAGCAACGACAAGGACAAATACAATCCAGGTTACAACGCGGGTCTTGATGGAAAAAGGGGGCCGCATTAAATAGACAAGAAGAACAACAAGGAATATCAATGAGACAACTCCCGCAATATTGAGGGATGCCCAGTGATCATTTGCACTGCCGAGCAAATAAAAAGCAGCAAGCGGCAACAAAATACCGGCGAGGAGACAGAGAATCAACTTGAGTGATGCATTCATAATGGCAATCTCCTTGATGTGTGGAGGATAGTATTTAATTCATGAAGCGCTTTATCATTGGAATATTGGTCCCATGCTATCATTATCTTTATTCATTACTAAGAATGTTGATGCAACAACAAGCGAGTAAAAAATGATATTCTTTGTGAACTCAGGAGGAATAGATTTCTGCAGAAAGCTGGCCTGGTCAGTCTCGGATGAGGATATACTTGACGGCGGAACAAAGATTTTTTTGCAGGACTTTACAGAGTTTAGAAGTTCAATTGAATAGTGAGGACACTTCATAGTCATAACCCCCGTATGAGGAATTCAAGAAATGAACTCGAAAACAAGACTGTTCAGCTGCCAGTATCACACAATTACTGCAAATGCAAATTATGTTCTGCTCTACGAAGAAATGGAATTGACGTAAAGAAGTGCGGTTACCTCTTTTTCGTTTGCAGTAATATGAAATAATTTCGAAGTGTTCCCCGGTAAACGATGGTGCATCGGTCGAGCACCTCTCAATTTGACCACCAGAACCCTACACTTTATTTATTTGAATTTCAAGCAGTAAAAAAAAGGTGTACTTATCGCCACTTTCTGATCCTCTCTCTACTTCGAACAATGAAACAAAAAGCCACAGTGGCATCGACTTCGTCTTTGCGGGATTCTCAAAATTACAGTAAACTTAGTTTTTGTCTTGATTCACAAGGAAGGATTTTGGCTATCCCGCATCGACTTCGCCTTTGCGGGATTCTCAAAATTACAGTAATCTTAGCTTCTTCCGCTTCGCGGGATCGCTAAGTTTAGTAATTTGGGAAGTGGACAGGGAGGGAATTGAACCCCCGACACATGGATTTTCAGTCCATTGCTCTACCAACTGAGCTACCTGTCCGAAAATTTCGTGACTTAACGAGCAATGCGAAGTTAAGTCTCTGAAATTTTCAGGACCCCGCGCTTTGTGCGGGGTCCGAATTTTATCAATCGATTCAATAAAAATCCCGCCGGACCTCAGCGGGACCAAAATCTTATTTAAAACTACCAGACTTTTTGCAGAAAGTCAAGAATTGATTCTTAGACCTTTCCGTTCTTTTTGAGAACATCTCGCGCTATCACAAGTCTTTGCACTTCACTTGTACCTTCAAATATCGGATTGATTCGAGCGTCTCGGTAGTAACGCTCGATGGGAAGTTCTCTTGAGTACCCCATTCCGCCATGAATCTGCACTGCCATATCGGCTACCTTAACGAGATTTTCTGATGCATACAGCTTTACATACGCAGCCTGCCGAGAAACCGATTTTTTTTCATCATATTCTTGCGCTGTACGATAGACCATTGATTCTAAAGCATAGATTGTCAATGCTATATCTGCAAGCATAAATTGAATCGCCTGGAATTGTGATAGTGGTGCATCGAATTGCTTCCGCTCTTTTGCATATTTTGTGCTCATTTCCAATAATTCTTTCATAGCACCAAGACATGCAGCCCCTAAACCAAGACGACCGGCATCTAATGTTTTCATTGCAATGAGGAATCCACGTCCGTCATCACCAATGATGTTATCTTTTGGGATTCGGACATTATTAAACGTCAACGCATTTGTCATGCTGGCGCGAATACCCATTTTCTTTTCTTTAGGACCTGCAGTAAATCCCGGAGTTTTTGTTTCAACAACAAAAGCGCTGATGCCGCGTTCTGTCCGAGCAAAAACCGATAGGATATCCGCGAACCCGCCATTCGTGATCCACAGCTTCTCACCATTAATCACCCATTCATTTCCATCAAGATGGGCTTTCGTGCGTAAATTAAATGAATCGGAACCGGCTGAAGCTTCTGTTAATGCAAATCCTCCAATATATTTCCCTTCAGCTAGCGGAACGAGATACTTCTTCTTTAACTCCTCAGAGCCCCCAATAAAGATTGCATTCGCACCAATGGACTGATGGGCTCCAATAAAGGTGGAGGTTGCAAGATCACCTCGACCCATCTCTTCTTGCATAACGCAATAACCAACTTCTCCGAACCCGCCGCCGCCATATTCCTGAGGGAATGCCGCGCCAAGGAAACCTATGTCCGCTATTTTTCGGATTAATTCAGGAGACAATTTTTCTTCTTCATCCATCTTCTGAGCGAGAGGCTTAACCTCTGTGTTCACAAAATCTCGCGCCATATCGCGAAGCATCTTTTGTTCTTCCGTAAATTCAAATTGAAACATATCAATTTCCTTTTATTCTGATTGCAGAGACGATTATTTATTATCGTGATGATTTCGAATGCTGGCGAAAGCGGCAATATCTTCCCCTCCATCAACGCCCAAGACATTGCCGGATATCCAATGTGCTTCGTCAGTGGAAAGCAGAACAATCGCTTTTGCAATATCTTCCGGTGTTGTGAGACGTCCTCCCGGATTTTTCCCGCGTGCCGCCTCAAGCATGCCTACATTTCCCGGGATTTTACGCAAGGCCGGTGTATCCGTGACTCCAGCCATGATAGCATTCGCTGTAATACCCATAGGCCCTAGTTCCATCGCAAGCTGGCGGAGATGTGCTTCCAAACTCGCTTTTGCAGCCGATACAGCACCGTAGTACGGCATCGCTATGTGTCCTCCTGAACTTGTCATTCCAAAAATACGTCCTCCGCTTTTCATGAGATTTCGCGAGATCAATCCCTGTACCCAATACACAAGACTATGCGCCATCACATTGACCGTCATTTCCATTTGTGCCGGAGTTAAAGCGTCTTCCGGTTTCTTCGCTATGAATGGTTTTAATGTTCCGAATGCAAGTGAATGCAGGAGCACTTTTATCGTGTCGGACGAACCGAGGGCAAACTGTTCCTGAATATCATCGAGCGTTTCATCCTGCTTGATCTGGTCTGCTGCATTGATATTATAAAACACCGTTTTCACACCAGTGTGCTTGATTTCTTTGATGAGGTTCTGAACATTTGGCATCGTTGCTTGACGATCAAGATGCACGCCAAAAATATTCATCCCATTCTCTGCCAGTTCACGTGCAGTAGCTGCGCCAAATCCACTGGAGGCACCCAGGATAAGCGCCCATTCATTCGGTTTGAATTTCGACTCTTGCTTCATAGTGTTTTACACTTTCCTTTGATACAACATCATTTAAGATAGAAAGAATTCCCGGAAAAACAATTTTTCATTCTACCGTAACGCTTTTCGCAAGGTTCCGCGGCTGATCCACATTGCAGCCTCGTGACACTGCAATATAATATGCCAGTAATTGCAGCGGAATAACGGAGAGAATCGGCGAGAACAAATCAAGTGTTTGCGGAACGCAGATCAAATAATCAGCGAGCTGCTTAATGTTTTTTTCTTCTTCATTCACAATAGCAATGACACGCCCGCGCCGTGCTTTTACTTCCTGGATGTTGCTCATAACTTTTTCGTACGTTCTGTCCTGCGGCGCAATAAACACAACCGGCATTTTCTCATCAATGAGCGCAATAGGTCCGTGCTTCATTTCTGCGGCCGGGTATCCTTCTGCGTGAATATAGGAGATTTCTTTTAATTTGAGCGCACCTTCCAGCGCAACTGGAAAATTATATCCCCTGCCCAGGTAGAGAAAGTTCTTCATTTCTATAAATTCACTTGCGATATATTCAACCTGTTTCGTATCGGAAAGAATCGTTTTCACTTTTTCCGGCAGTGATTTTAATTCTTGAACGAGCTTTATGCCTTGCTCCCGCGTCATTCCTATACGCCGTGCAAGCAGAATGGTCAAAAGAGCCAAAACGGTCAATTGAGATGTAAAGGCTTTTGTCGATGCCACACCAATTTCAGGGCCGGCATGAATATAGACGCCGCCATCACTTTCACGGGCAATAGAACTCCCAACCACATTACATATTCCAATGGCAGTCGCTCCTTGTGCTTTGGCTTCTCGCAACGCCGCGAGTGTATCCGCTGTCTCACCGCTTTGACTTATAAGAATCACAACATCATTGTTTCTCAAAACCGGATTTCGATAACGAAACTCAGAAGCGTATTCCACTTCGACGGGAATATGCGCATACTGCTCAAGCATATATTCGCCGATGAGAGCAGCGTGCCACGATGTGCCGCACGCAGCAATAATTAAACGCGGCGCGCGTACTATTTTTTCAATAACTCCATCAAGCCCGCCAAGTTTTACATTGCCATCCTCTTCCAGCAATCTGCCGCGCATCGCATTCTGAATTGACTCAGACTGTTCATGAATTTCTTTCAGCATGAAGTGAGTGAATCCACCCTTTTCGATTTCTTCTAGATCAAATGTGAGCTCTTCCACCACTTTCGTGATTTCAACATCTTTGAGTGTTTTCGTTGTCACACCTTCAGCTGTCAATTCGGCAACTTCACCATCTCCGAGATAGACAACTTGCCGGGTATGCTCTATAATGGCGGCGGCATCAGCAGCAACGATGTTTTCACCATCTCCAATGCCGAGAATAAGCGGACTCCCCATTCTCGCAGCGACTATTCTATCCGGTTCACGAGACGATAAAACAACAAGCCCGTATGTTCCAGTTACTTCTTTCATTGCTAAACGAACCGCCTCAAAGAGATTAGGGGTCGATTTGTATATCTCTTCAATTAAATGGGCAACGATCTCAGTATCCGTTTCACTTACAAAACGGTGCCCTTTCTGAAGTAGTTTCGTTTTAAGAGCAAGATAGTTCTCTATAATACCGTTATGGACTACAGCAATTTCATGCCGGCAATCTGTATGTGGATGCGCATTGATATCATTGGGTTCTCCGTGAGTAGCCCAACGCGTATGTCCCATACCGATATGCATCTCAGGCAATCGCACACCATTATTTAATTTCTGTACAAGGTCATCAACTTTCCCTTTTTGTTTTTGAATGAGCAGCATTCCTTTGTCAATGAGTGCTATTCCCGCTGAATCATATCCTCGGTATTCCATGCGCTTCAATCCTTCCAGTATAATCGGAAGCGCACTTTTTTTCCCGACATATCCCACAATACCACACATACTATATCTCCGGTTACGGCTGCAAACGAATAACAGCCATCATTCTGCCTGCGTTTGTTCCATCCCGTCTATAGGAATGGAACAATTGCGATTCACATATTGTGCAATGTTTGCTGATCTCCATGTTGTCCTCCGCTACTCCCACCTGATGAAGTTGAGCCGCGTTCTCTTTCTTGAGATCAACAAATATCTTCTTCTTGTTATAAGGTACGATTTTCTTCTCGAACTTCACAGCGACTTCCTCACTTACTTCGTAACAGCATACTCCAGCTGATGGACCGATAAAGGCGAGCACATGTTCAGGATCCGTTTTAAATTCCTCCTGCATGTTATGAATCGTTCGCTTGACGATACCACGTGCAGTACCTCGCCATCCTGCATGGACGGCCCCTATTGCGTTTTGAATTGGATCGAAGAGCAAGATTGGAACGCAATCAGCAACCGTAATACCTAATGCCACTCCGCATGCATTGGTAATGAGCGCATCACACTTTTCATATTCACCCGGCGTAACGACCTTACGAACAATTTCTGAATGAGATTGAAGCGGAATCGCAAGCTCATTCCTGGATATCCCAAGCTGAGAAAAGAATGCTGTCCGGTTCATCTCAACGATTGCCGGATCATCTCCAACATGAGTACTCAGATTCATCCCGTACTTAGTTCGATTCCTGCTTCCACGCTTCGTACTCATTCCCGAGCGAACTTCTGGATAAACTGAAAATATTTTCGGCAGTATCGCTGTTTGTTCCTGCATATCAGACCGGAAGTCGGATTTCAAATGTCGTTCCTTTTCCTTGTTCACTTTGGCAGGTTATTATTCCTCCATGGTCTTCAATAACTCTTCTTGCAATTGCCAGCCCAATTCCCATTCCTTCTGATTTTGTTGAAAAATTCGGCTCAAATATCTTCGAACGTATCTCTTCTGGAATTCCTAAGCCCGTATCTGAAATTATGATGAGGCACCACCGCCCTTCCTTGGAAGTGCTGATGGTAATTGTTCCTGCTTTTTCAATAGCTTGAATAGCGTTCCTTATAATATTGATAAAAACTCCGCGGAGCTGGTCGCTGTCGGCAATCACTTTGTCAGTCGGTGACGAAAGCTTATCGATAAAGGTGATTCCTTGAACCTCCTTGAACAAATTGATTGTTTCCTTTAATACATTATCAATGTCGACTCTTTCGAATTTTCTTTCGGGCATTTTAGCAAAATGGGAGAATTCTGTTGCAATGCGCGAGAGAGCTTCAACTTGATCTATTACTGTTTGTGTTACACGTTGAAGAATTTCATCCCGCTCTGGCGCGTTATCCTTGAATGCCTGCCGCAAATGCTGAATGGAAAGCTTCATGGGAGTAAGTGGATTTCTGATTTCATGCGCGACTTGTTTAGCCATTTCCTTCCAGGCGTTCTCGCGTTCATGCTTGGCAAGCTCTTCTCTGCTTGTACGCAGCTTTGAGATCATATCATTGAATGATTGGGCCAGTGTACCAAGTTCATCGTGTGATTTCACTGTCACATTTATATCGAGATTTCCCCCTGCAACATTTTTTACAGCACGGGTTAACTTTTGTAGGGGACGCGCAAAACGCAACGCAAGCAGTCCACCACCGGCTAATGCAATTCCAAAGATCATCGCGTACACCCCGAAGACATACGCATTTTGCTGTGACAACTCAGCTTCGATTTTCCTTTGCCTATTTAACGTTGGAATAGCAAGCACACCAACAATACTTCCATGGATGGAAAGCGGCGTATAGCCAACGACGTACTCGACAGAACCAATCTTTTCTTGTGCCAGTACATGAGTTCTTCCATTCAGTATGGTTGAAGCAAAGACTTCACCGTTCAGCCGTCCATCTAAAAGAGATGCGCGATACAGTTCCGATCGGCTGCTTGCCTGGATTGAAGCGCCGCGATACACCGAGAAATCAACTCCATATTCAGCAGCGAGCGCTTCACAAAAATCGTCATCGACACCTTTCACAAAATCTTCTTCGTCAGAAACATACGCGCTGATTCGATCCTGTAATTTTGCCAAATCGCTATAGAGTTCCACTTCCCCTTGTTTTTGCACTCGCTCTGCAACAAGCTGTTTATTGTAGTAACTCAGAACTACCAGCGGCACAAGTGTTATACAGGCGAATCCGAGTAACAGCTTCCCTCGAAATCCAAGTGTCGGAATATCCTTCAGCATACTTTTCCGAATGCACAGGCACATTCCAAGTACCGCTACAACGGCAAGACAAATAAAGAATTCTTTGAGGGTACTAAACATCTCCCAGCGGAAATCTAATTCTTCTAAACTAATTGCTGCAATTCTCTCCGGTGAAGCAGCATCTCTCGTAAATACCGTCTGCGTCTTATATCCATTCATGAGAATGTCTTTCCACAGAAAGGGATTTTTTGTGTTCTGAAGTTCACTATCGATCGCTGCGGATAAAAAACGTTCCGGATATAATTTTCTTCCTGTTGAAAAGACCAGCGAATCATGTACAAATTCGTGAACCGCAATTTCGCGTACGACATCATTTTCCAGCCGATCTCCAAACTGTCGAAGCGGTTCTGTTTCTTCTTCACGAAATATTGCTTTTTGATGCTCCGATAAAAGCACTGCAATACTGCCACACAATTGTCCGCTTGAATCTCGAATTGTAGTCCACGCTCCATAAAGATTGCCTAAGACTTTCGATTCTGTTCGATCAATAATATGAACTGCCTCTTCTTCACCTGCAAAGACTTTTGAAAGAATATTCTGCTGTTCGGGCTTATTCATGCCAACAACAAACCGATCCACTTCATTTCCTTGCTGATTATAGAGGATAAGAGCAGAGTTGTATCCTTCTTTGCCAATCAGTGATTTTGTCCACAACACAAATGCGAGATTGTTTTCTTTTGCAGATGAAAGCGAGTATGAGTTCACATGAGCTGTAAAACTTTCGACAGAAGTTCGGATGCCATCCTGTACAACATACGTCAACCAACTGTCGGAAGGACGCAAAAACTCATTCTCAACGGTTTCTACTTCTTTACGCTCCCTTTGCGGAAGTTCTTGGTGTAAGAGAGGTGCGCCAATTACAAATGAACCCATTGTCATCCACAATGCAAATCTCCATTGCTGTGATGTTGAATCAAATCCTATGCCCTTCCAATAGATAAGCAGCTCCACAAAATAAATACAGAGAGCAATAAAGATGATTGAACTGAGCAATGATATGAATCGGCTACTATCGAGTAATGCAAAAATTGGAATGCAGATTATGACAATACCGATGAGCAGAATTCGCGATTTTGTTTCATCCTGCAAGAAGTGGACGGCGAGTAATTTTCTTCCATTCGAGAGCAGCACAGTCGATACACAGAGGAGAGAGACACCAAGCATCATGATATTAAAATACATCAGTGCGGCAGTTCCATTTGGAAGAATCTCCGATGGATTGTTGTATTGAATTGTTGAATCAAAAACAAAACTCCGCACTGCTTCACCGAAACCACGGAAAAGCCATAGAACCAGCATTGAAAGAATACCAACGAATGCCAGTGACCCGACTTGGCCAATACGCAAGCCCATTCTCGCGATTATTCCTTTCGATTCAATGTTAAAGGCGTGACGTGAAAAAAAGAACCACGCTGAAGCCGCTACGGTTATAACCGTAAGAATGAGTTCGCCGATTGAGGAACTTAATCCAAGGACAAAAGGCGAAGCATACAAATTCGGATTAAAGAGCCACCCGCCGATGAGCGTTGCAGGAAAATTTAATTCTCTCCACACAAACCGCACACACCACAAAGAAAGAATCAGCGCTGTCGTTGTCATCCAAGGATGGTGTTTTTTCGCAATCCACAATACGACAGTGCATAAAAAAAACAAACAGCCGCACGCTATGCAAAGAGTGATGAACATATCGCAGACATCTCTCTCTGATGAAATCTTGCCATCGAGCGTTATTTCTGCAACGATGAATTCAGCAACCGTTTTATTCGCTTGATCGATCACTGGAACACTATATTCTCCTTGATGCACGGTGTACGTCTGCGGAAGTCTGAATGTGATCTGTGTTTTGAGTGTCTGTGAAAGTTCTTCGCAGAAACTCACTTTCTGAATAAAGCGATTTGAAATAGGAGAATTTACTTCAAGCGGTTCACTGACCACGAGAGACATTCTCTCGCGCGCTAATCTTTTACCAACAGTGACATACGTGCGCAATCCATTTTGTGTCAGAAAAACAAATGATTCGGAAGATTTTTGATCAAGCACTTGCTTGCCCAATGATGAAATACTCGGACCATTCCATGCAATACTATTTCCCAGCGAATCGATGAGATCAATAGTCTGATCATCGTTTAATGTGTATGCATTGAGAGATTGAAATGCTTTGGCTGCAGCAGAAATATCATTGAGGTGTATACTCGTGCTGAACGATATATCTCCGGATGCAAGCTCCGTGATTTTCGTCAACCGTTGAATTCTGGTTTGAAATGCTTCACGAATAACCTGGCCGGATCGTATCCGTTGTGCTGTGCGTTCAGCATCCCAACGATAATGGATATACGATGGAATGAAAAGCCGTACTACCACAAGCATAGCAGCGATGGCAGCACAAATAAAAAAGCCCCACAGCGCGGGGCGGGCATACCTTGTGTAATGATTTGTCATGCCCACTGCTTCATTAGTAGATATTGAATTGATTGATGACCCACCGCGAATCCTGACGCATCAGCGATACATATACTTGCACTGACTCTTGATTTCCTTTTTGGAAATAGACAAGACGGCCTGTTGCGTATGGAGTGCCGCCTTTTTCATGAATACGGGAGAACTCGAAAGAGATGGGCCTGCGTACTGAAAAATATTCAGAGAGCACCGACGCTGCTTGATTCATAGAAAAATATCCGCGTTCACCAGAACCTATGGCAATCGTAACCATTGCGCCGAGTTCTTTGTCAAATTCTTTTACTGCACATTTCCGTATACCGTTCTCAATCGTCTGAAAAACAGCTGACACTCTGGAATGCTGCTGGTCTAATCGGACAGATGGCGTGCCAAATACTTCTTTTGGGAGACGAGGTTCAGATCGTTGTTTCACCTGAGCATCGGAAGAATAAGAGAAAAGTAATATGATAAACAGCCATCGCATAGTTCGCGTCCAAATTATCAGAAAACGTGGAGAAAGTCAATCAAACAAAAAGCGGACTTTTCTCTCTTTCCCTAAGAAAAGGCCGCTTCTCTTTGTACAACTACTGTATTCATTTCATAAGACTGCTGCGAATCCGATCAAATTGTCTACCGCCAGTCCTGGATGTATGGGTTGTCTTCAATTCTATATTACCTTTTGCCGTTTGATATGCCCAATCAAACACTATGCGGCTTGCCGTCACATTTTGCACTCGAATTTTAGCATAGTTGTCATCCACCGTCCAGATAACATATGTATGTCCCACAATAGCTTCCGCAGATTTTGACGGTGCCCAACCTTCTGTCGGCGACGCAGAAATCTCATCAAGTGAACTCGTGAATCCCATATCTTGAATATCCGTGTCAGACCACACTTGTACGTACAAGCGGCCATGAGCGTTCACGAAGAATACATCCGTATTTTTATCATAACAACTCAGAACACTATATTGGGCAAAACCATAACCTGAAATATTTCTTGATGTGCTCGTATCAATAAGAACTACTCCAACTCCTTCTGGACGCGGTGTGTCGTAGACAACATCCTTACTCAAAGCACTTTCATTATCATCAAAATCGTAGGCGCTCACTGCGTAATAATATGTTGTTCCGTTCTTGGCGTCATAATCGACTAAACTAGCGGCAGAAGTGGAAGCGATCAATTGATAGTGACCGTCATATTGATAACTTACCCATACGTTGTATCCTTTGACATCTTCCGCCTTGCTTGGCAGCCATTGGATTTCGACAGCATTATCGAGTGAAATTGTTCTAATACCTTGCGGAGGTGGAGGCGGTGTTGTATCAATTTTATGTTCTTCACATCCTAGTAGAATAACTGATGCAGCGAGAGCGATCAATATAAGTTTCATGGCAGTCCTTTCAAAAATTGTTCTTGAACAAAAGAACTCAAGGTACGTGCCAGATGAAATCTTATCGAATCAACCGATTCTCCGCGATGGTATTACGCCGATTGTCCAGAATGGTAACGCAACTGTCTGGTATTCTGAACACATTCGTCTATTTTACGAAATAAGTTTTTCCATTATTGATGATGCCGAGTGCCTTTCCTTTCAATGTCCGTCCATGGAATGGAGAATTCTTAGATTTTGATCGGAACGATTGAATGTCCACTGTCCACTCTCTTGTTGGATCCAACAATGTTAAGTTTGCTCTTTCACCTTCCTGAATATTAATTGCTGGTAAAGAAAGGATACGGCGCGGATTGACCGATAACTTTTCGATCAATTGAGTAAACGTGAGATATTTTTGATGAACAAGTTCCGTAAGAGACAATCCGATAGCGGTTTCCAAGCCAACAATACCGAACGGCGCTTGTGCAAATTCAACTTCCTTCTCATCAATTGTATGCGGTGCGTGGTCAGATGCAATGACATCGATGATCCCATCGTGCAACGCTTCTTTTATTGCCTGCACATCTGCCTTCGTACGCAGCGGCGGACTCATTTTCAAGTTCGTATCAAAGCTTTCAACTGCCTCATCTGAAAGAGTAAAGTGATGCGGCGCAGCTTCGCAGGTGATATTTAACTTTTCTGTTTTCGCTCGACGTACACAATCGATAGATCCGGTTGTGCTTATGTGCGCAACGTGATATTTTGCTCTTGGGACATATCGCAAGAGAACAATATCTCGCACAATCATCAACTCCTCGGCAACCGGTGGAATGCCAGGCATACCAAGCCGCGTCGATACAAATCCTTCATTCATCAATCCATTCTTTGTCATGGTAGATTCTTCTGCATGCTGGATGATAGGCAAATGATACATCGACGAGTATTCAAAAATTCGCCGCATCAACTCCGCGCTCGCAATCGGTGCTCCATCATCAGAAAAAGCGACCACACCGGCTTTCGCTAACTCAGCCATAGGCGACAACTCTTCGCCTTTGCGTCCTTTCGAGGCCGCCCCAATGGGGTACACATCCACAAGTCCACCGGTGGCGCGTCTTCCTTCTTCCTGCACATAGCGCGCAACAGATTCTTCATCAATTGCCGGATTCGTGTTCGGCATGCAGCATACAGCAGTAAATCCGCCGGCCGCTGCAGAAGCACACCCTGTTTCTATAGTTTCTTTGTGTTCATATCCCGGTTCACGCAAGTGCACATGCATATCGATAAATCCAGGAGCTATAATTTTATTTTTCAGATCAATTACTTCATACGACTTATCACTAGAAAGCGATTCGCTGAGGCGTTCAATCCTTCCATCAACAATCAACATATCCGTGACGACATCTATCCCTTTCATGGGATCAATCAAACGACCAGATTTTAAGTGGAGTTTCATGTTTCGTTCCTTCAATTGGAAGTTCCAAGTAAGTAAAGTACCGACATTCTGATAGCTTCACCGTTTGTGACCTGTTCGAGAATGACAGAATGCGGTCCATCGGCAAGATCAGCTGAAAGCTCAACATCTCGATTTATCGGGCCAGGATGCATAATAGTGATTGGCTTCAATGCTCGATCGACTTTTTCTTTCGTCACACCGAAATAACGATGGTATTCACGAAGCGACGGGAAGAGTCCGCTCTTCTGCCGCTCCAGTTGAATGCGAAGAACATTCAGCGCATCGACGTGGGGAATAATATCTTCTAATCTATGATAGACACGAACGCCAAGGTCTTCAATGTTCCGCGGGATAAGTGTCGCAGGGCCGCACACCGATATTTCAGCACCCATAGTTTTTAATCCGTAGATATTTGAAAGTGCAACGCGGCTGTGTAAAATGTCACCAACGATACAGATGCGCAATCCTTCGAGTGAGCCATGTTTCTCCCGCAGTGTCATCATATCGAGCAGGGCTTGTGTAGGGTGCTCGTGTGCTCCATCGCCTGCATTGATTACGTTTGCTTTTACGACGCGCGTGAGAAAGTGCGGTGCCCCTGATGACGAGTGCCTGATGACAACCATATCTATTTTCATCGCTTCGATATTGCGGGCTGTGTCCTTCAGCGTTTCACCTTTACTGACGCTGCTGCCGGATGCGGCAAAGTTCACAACATCTGCCGAGAGACGCCGTTCCGCAAGCTCAAATGAAATTCTTGTGCGCGTAGAACTTTCGAAAAACAAATTCACAATCGTCTTTCCTTGCAGAGGAGGAACCTTCTTAATAGGCCGTTCCAAAATCTCTTTGAATGATGCTGCTGTATCCAGTATGAGTGTGATGTCTTCCTTGCTCATTCCTTCTAATCCGAGTAAGTGGCGGCTTTGCAGTTTCATTGTTCATCCTCCTTTCCTTTATTCTCAATCAGATAGACTGCATCTTCTTCATCTGTTTCCATCATCGCTACTTGTACTTCCTGTTCGCGTGCAGTGGGCACATTCTTTCCGACAAAATCTGCTTTGATGGGTAACTCGCGATGCCCGCGATCTACGAGTACAAGTAACTGGATCTCAGACGGACGTCCAAGATCCATCAAGGCATTGAGAGCTGAACGAATTGTCCGCCCTGTGAAGAGCACGTCATCAATCAAAACGATAACTTTGCCGCGAATATCGAAAAGTATTTCTGAACTTTTCAATTCGGGTTGGTCAAGACGCCCGCGCAGATCATCGCGGTAGAGCGTAATATCCAGTACGCCAACCTGTACGTTCATGTTTTCAATTTCTGCTATTTTCTTCGCAACACGATGAGCAAGGAATTCGCCTCGCGTTCTGATCCCAACGAGCACAACATCCTGCACACCTCTATTTTTCTCCACCACTTCGTGGGAGAGACGGTTCACAGTTCGCCGAAGACCATCGGCGTCGAGCACTTTTGTTTTCATCATCATCCACCTTTCTTAAAATGAAAAAACCCCCAGTTCCAACGAATGCGGAAAAGGGGGGATTCAATTTTCAATTAGCAATGATGAGTGATCAATTCATACTTGTCATTGTTCGTTGATCACTGCTCATTGATCGTCATCCCTTCCCTACCTCGCTGGATAGGAATTAAAGGAACATCTTCAAAGAACATTTTACCTTGTGGGCGCTGCGGGGATCGAACCTGCGACCTTACGCGTGTGAGGCGTACGCTCTGAACCAGCTGAGCTAAGCGCCCGCAATTTATTGCCGTACATTACTCAATAACACTATATTAAGATAGAAAAATATATGTTCCGGTTCAACCTGTATTTACGCGTACATAAAAATCACACGTGTATTTTAAGTACGTGCGATCGAAATCTTGTTCACAGGTACACACAGATGCTCAGGCATGAGATGTATGTCTCGCTCATATTTTTCTACAATTGAATATCAAAGATTGCTTTATTCGACGGCAACAATTAACTTAGATGTTGTAAGGAGTACGGTTATCAGACCATGAGTCTCAAAAAAATGCCAGGAAAATAAAAAACGGCCTGTGCATGGCGATCAATTCACTTTTCAAAGGGGCAGAGCATGGCAAATAATACAGATAGTGTAACGTGTTCAAAATGCAATGGGACTGGTTTATCCGGACCGCATGTGAGATGCAAGGACTGCAGGGGATTCGGTTTTATCTCTCCTCGAACAATAGCATGCCAACATTGCGGAGGAACTGGTTTCATGAAAGCCCATGTAACGTGTGACCACTGTGGCGGCTTCGGTAACTTACCACAGAAATAAATCACCAGGGTTGATTATAAGAATAAACAGCAGCGTACTTTTATTCTCTTCTTAGAAAATACGTACCGTATCTCACGATACTAATTGCAATATTTATCCAAAGCAGTTTGGGCAGAGCGATTTCCAAGTTGATTCGCAATTTGAAAATCTGCACATGCTTCCTTACGTTTTTTCACACCGATTTTTGCCATCCCCCGCATATAAAATGTATCTCCATTCTTCGGATTCAGTCCAATCGCTTTATCGAAATCAACAATCGCACCGGAATAATCTTTGAGATTAAATTTGTTGATTCCACGGTAATGATAGGGCTTCGGCTCGTTTGGATATAATTCAATCACCTTTGTAAAGTCAGCTATTGCACCTTGATAGTCGCCCCTGGTGGACTTATCTATACCGCTGTTATAGTAGGCGCCCGTTACTTGAGCTTGCACATTGGTCACGTAAAAAAAGTAGAAGAAAAAGCAAGCAAGAAAAATGCTGAGTGGCTTCATCATACGATACTCCTTTACAGAGAACGTTTCCGGTTATTGTTCAGATAGTCCTGTTCCCGGATTCTTTTAAACTGTAACAAATTTTAGTTCTTAATGCAAGCGGGAAACTTCGGCTGATAGAAAGTAGCAGTGTTTTATAGCTTTTGTTCATTATCAATGTTTTGCGCAAGGCAGATTTGACATTCGCAGAGATTTCTCAAAATCTCCCACGTGTATATACCGGTGGAATGCCCATCACCCCAAGAAAGCTGAAGAGCATAATGGCCAACCTGTTGAATACCAGTGAGATTATATCTTCCGGGAAGATGCTGCTGCGGTTCCGGCTTGTACGTTTTGAGTAAAATTGTTTCACCTTGACATCCTGCACAGGGACAACTATCACGCAGCGTGCGGAGAGAGATGATGCTCGCATGACCATCATCCCATTTTATAGAAAGTTCAACCGGTGAAGATAATTTTATTTGTGTAGCAATCATTTTGATCATTTCTTATTGAATAAGACTTATTTCAAATACAGTTTTTTTGCCCTGCAATGATAATTAATCTGTCCGGCTGGCCCGCCTGAAAAAAGCTCTAGAAAAAGACTGTCGCCAGAATATTTTCCATATCCGGAAATTGATACATATTCGTTATGATAAGGAAACTTTTGCGTGTCTAGAAAAATGCTGTCCCCTTTCTGACTTCCAACAATAGTATATGTATGAGCGATGTTTTCGAACAAAAGAATATGACGCCTGCTGTCACCCTGCACCTGAATAGTATATGAGCTGCTCCCTTTAAAACCCGCATGCGGTCCATCTGCTACTTCATAGTATTCGATCACTGAATAACTTCCTGTGAATATTCTTTCTACCGATTCGGACGATATTTTCTGTACTTCTTTCCGGCAACCCATCACCAGGAGAAATATCACTACTATGTATGCGACTCTTCTTCCCATTTACTTTTCCGGTACTCTTTTTCAGGTGCTCCTTGATGTCCCTTACTTCATCAAAATCATCTTCCTGACCTGAGAAAATTTTCCCGTGCTCAGACGATAGAAATATATTCCGCTGGCAAAACGGCTGGCATCCCAGACCATCTCATATGTTCCAGGCAGTTTTTCTCCGCTCTCCAATGTCTCCACTTCGCGTCCAAGCATATCATAGATTTTGAGCGAGACCAATCCCGTCGCTTTCATCTCAAATTTCATATGCGTCGTTGGATTGAATGGATTGGGATAATTCTGCTCAAGCGCAAATGGTGTCGGCACGCCAGTTGGCTCTGCAATGCCAGTGCTTACCGAAGGTGCAATAATCACACTGCTTCCATTTGACGGAATCCGTTCAGTATAATCCCCCGCTTCAAGCCAGCTTAGTCCGTTGGTCGAATCCTTTTGAATTCCTATCTTGATCGCCTGCCGTGTCGCAGTCAATCCAAAGTTCTGAAAGTTGACGGTTATCGAACTGTTTGAAGCATCTAGCACGAGTTGGAATGAATTCGACGTATCTCCTTTCTGTTCAAATGTACCGACGTTGATCCAACTGAGAATAAACCGATTCCCCAATGTTTGATACAAAATTCTTCCGCCTCCGTACGTGTCCTTCGGATTCAAATCATAATCATTATACGCCACAGCAATCGATGCAGGGAATTGTGTGTTGCCCGGCCAATAAATTCCGTCGCTGAAATATCCAAATGAGTTCAATGAAGAAAATCCGCTGCTGTTAATATTGAGCGCCTTTTGTGTAAAGCTCACCAGACCGTTAATCCCAACATATATGGAATCGTATTTATTCCCATAGTACGTGAACTTAAATCCCAGCGGAATGGCATTTGCCGTATATCCATCATCAAAAGATGAATCGCGGCTTGCCGTTCCGTTCATCCAGTTCTGAATAGCATTACCTGAGTTTGAAATATCTATCCAGGAATAATTTGTCATACTTGCAGAATAGTCGTTTGTGATAGGGACACTTGGTACAATATGAACATCAAACCTTATAGAATCCCCGCTGGAAGAACCAATATTTTTAATCGATAAACCGCCCGGAAATCCATCACTTAAAAAACTGGCGGGATTTGTGGAATCGCCTAGTGTGGTTCGGCCAGACTCGCTGCTCAAATATGCCTGAGAAGGATTCCCGTTTATCCAGAGCGTTCCATTCGGTCGATACACGTATATTTCATCAGGAGGACCTGAAGCGTTGCCGCTCACTCGTTCATTGATCCTGTATACAATTAATCCACTTCCCGGAAGCAGACTTTCGTAAAGTCCGTTCTCTTTCCGAAATTCCAGAACGAAATATTCCCGTACACTTCTTGGCGATTTGATTTTATACACATTGTTCGTTGGAGAGGTCGACACTTTAAGCCAGTATGTACCATCGGCAGAAATTTCCGGGATCGAAGAAATCCATTTGCCGTATTTATATTTCAAATAATTTGTCATGTGGGCGCTGCCGCCACACATAATATCCCACGTGCCGCATGGACTGATGGCCGTATTTGTATAACGGTAAAGATCAGGCATACCCACGCTGTGTCCCATTTCATGGCAGAGCACTCCCACGTCAAGCATTTTATCAAGCTGGAAATTGTACGACGAGACTATCTTTCCATTAATAGATATCGCAGGCGATGACGACATTGTAGACATATGCGGCCAGAGAAGATCTGCCCAGCCCGCAGCAGTACCAGAAACAACGAAGGTCACATTGTCTACGTTTCCGTCACCATTACCGTCCAGATTAAGCGAAGTAGGAAGATCCTTCGTAACCGCCGTTATCGCATTGCGTAGAAGATTCGCTTCTCGTGCATCCGCATCGGTTGTATATCCCAAAGGATTCGTGACAGCATCGTATTTGAGGTAATACCCGCGCTGGTGGCTGTCCTGATATGAAACTATCGCATTCCCCGAGCGCTGAATAATATAACTCGAAACCGCGAGCTGGCTATATGAAACTTCTTGATAATACTCTTTGAGCGAAGGACCGGAGGGTGAATTAAATTGTGAATCATACAAGTTAGCGGAGGTGTCGCTGAATTCCGGTTCCAATTGAAACCGTATGAAGATCACAAGATTGGAAAATTCGCTGGTCTGACCGGTTTTTGAAACCATCGATGCGTACGTTGCTTTTGCAAATGTCTGCCGTTGTGAATATACTGGAAAAACATTTACTGCCGGTGTCAATCCTGTGACTTTAGGATCAATCCTGCCGACAATAGAGGACGACGGAAGAAGTTTCCCCTTTCCCAAAATCGCATAGACATAGTAATGTGAGGTTGGATCCTGAATGATAGTATAACTGTCTTTGTCATGCACCCAATTATAGAATTCGTCGCCGCTGGCAAATACATGCAATCGTGTTCCATCCGGCTGCACCAACTCGATAGGAACAAATGATAGTGGAGCCGACCACAACGTTGAAACGGCGAGAATGAGAATGAATAGAAGGGCAGAAACCCGTAAAATCTGGAATCGGAACATAATTATCTCATCTATGGAAGAACATACTCTATGAAAATGCAATACGCACAACAGTCAATCATTCACAAGAATAGTACAGGTAAATTTTGCGAATAGCCAGAACAGCATCCACCATCAGGTAAGTTCATCGTTTCATCTCATAGTACGCTGATCTATTGATGATATTATTATTTGCGAGCCAATCAATAAAGTTTTGTTATTTCCTTTTTAAAACAAAAAAAGGACAATCGATTGGATTGTCCTTTTCGTGGACCGTACCGGGCTCGAACCGGTGACCTCCACAATGCCATTGTGGCGCTCTCCCATGCTGAGCTAACGGCCCATTCATTGTATAAAATATACCCAAGGATCGATGCAAAGTCAATTAGAAAGTCATTGCAGTATGAGTGAGTTTTTGATATTTTAATCTTGGAATATTAACAAATAAGATTGGATCTCTTTACGGAAACACCTAAAAAATATTCTTGCACATTACCGCTGCTTATCATCGGGTTTTTTATTGTATGCACTATTACAGTGCCTTCATGTAAAGATCAAACAAATCAAAGCAACACATCCAACATCATTTTTCCGGATAGTAATGTGAGTTTTAGTAAATATGTGGAACCACTTTTCCAACAAACATGCGCTGAAGCTGGATGCCATGGCGGCAGCCAACCGGCAGCGAATCTCAACCTTGAATATGATGTGTGCTGGCATTCTCTCATTGATTATTTGCCGCCAATCGTTATTCCAAAAAACGGTAACACGAGTCCTCTCGCCAAGTACCTTGATGGCAGTCTTGCTCCGCAAATGCCGCTTCGAAGCCAGCCATTAACAAAGAATCAAATCAATGGTGTGAAAAAATGGATTGATGAAGGTGCGAGGAACAATTAAGGTTCGAGGCCTTACAAATTTCGAGCATCCTTTCCCCAGTTAAGTTTTCTTCGCAGCACATCGTAATAGCTTCTGTTCTTTCGCTTCACAAGTTTTGTCGCGAGCGGTGAACGTTCGATGCTGATTTCCACAGGAGGCAGCAATAATGCCTGCTGTTGACCGTCAGCGGCAAGATGAATCTTTCCGGTTGCTGTTTCAACTTTAAGAGTGATGATTGATTCTTCCGGCACCACCACGGTTCTTGCTGTTAATGTATGCGGACAAATAGGGCTGATAAGAATCAAATGATTCGTAGGCGTCACTATTGGGCCGCCATTCGAAAGAGCATACGCCGTCGATCCTGTGGGGGTCGCAATAATAATACCATCGCCAATAAATTTAGAAAGAAATTCACCGTTCACAAATGTCTTCACACTGAACATCCGCGAAGAACCGGTCTGATGAAGAACAACATCATTTAATGCATGCACATTTATTTTTGATTTTCCGATCCGTGCCTGCAGCATCATGCGATCTTCAACTATATAATCGCCGCTAATGATTTCAGTCAGGCATTCATCAAGTTCTTCCAGCGAGACTTCTGCAAGAAACCCTAACTTACCAAGATTAATACCTAAGATTGGAGTCGCCCTACTGCTGACGAGCCGCGCCATTCGGAGGATCGTTCCATCACCGCCGAGCGAAATGAGAATGTCGCACGCTGACGGCAGCTTCTGTTCAGATACGACAGGCGACTGACTTAGGAGGCGTTTGTCTATCTTTCCGCGCAATCCCTTTGCCATCGCTGTATGAAGAACGTACGGTACTTCTTCTTTTTTGAACCGTGTGATCAGTCGTTCAACGACTTTCGGCAATTCTGTTTTATCTAAATTTCCAGCAATTCCAAATCTCATAGTACACACTATTTCTTTTTCGCTGACGGCTGTTCTTTTGACATCTCGTCAACATAATTCAACTTCAATTCCTGCAGGATGCCTTTCAATAATTTAGTTTCATTTTCTGACAAATTTCCGCGTGTTTTTTCTTCAAGCATATCGAGAATATCGATAGATAATTGCGCTTGCTGAAGATCTCGTTCAATTTTATCTGAAATGGGATTTTTGAGTTTTCCCATCTGCTGCATTGCCGCCGCTTGAAAAGTCATGACCAAACTAAAAAAAAGCGAAACATTCTTTTCTGCTGAAGTCATAACAATCTCCTTTCTTATTTCCAACATTCACGTAATTTTGCATACTTCAAAAATACTGCATAGGAAGAAATTGTACAGACAACAAATCCATAATAGCCATCTAAAAATCCGCGTTTCAAAACATAATCACGAATGAACCGAATTCCGGGAGAAACGATCAGTCGCGCCCATGACGCCCTCCTTCTTTGTTCAAACAGAACACGCGCGGATATTTCTGTGAAATAATCAACCTGCTTGATATGATCGGAAATTGAATAATAGCTGTAATGCAGAATATCTCCGTGCAAATAACCGACAGATGCATGCGCTTCATTCAATGCATAACAGTCATGCGGATTGACTCCCGTCCATTTCCCTTTTCGTTTATCGAAGAGACGGATCTTCCGATCGGGATACCAACCGCAGTGTTTGATCCATGCACCGCAGTAATTCGTCAACCGATTCATTTCGTATCCATCATATTTCCAGTCAGATTTTGCAGAAGCGATGGATTCGCGCAATTCATCTGAGAGAACCTCATCCGCATCAAGAGACAGCGCAAAAAAGAATGATGTCTTCTCTAAAGCATAATTTTTCTGCTGGATATGTCCTTCAAATTTGTGCTGGAATACTTTCGCGCCATAGGAGTTGCAGATTTCTACAGTCTTATCGGTAGAATAAGAATCCACAACGATAATCTCATCCGCAATTTCTTTGAGAGAATCGAGACAGCGAGCGATGTTATGCTCTTCATTATAGGTAATGATGACAACTGAAAGCTGAATCACGAATGTATCCTTGCTTAGGTTCCAATGACGATATTAACAAGTTTGTTCGGAATAACAATTTTCTTCATAATGCGCTTGCCGTCAGTATAACGTTTGATGTTGGAATCTTCAAAAGCCAACCGTTCTAGTTCCGTCGTAGGAGTATCCTTCGCCACCGAAATTTTCGAGCGAACCTTTCCATTAATCTGCAACACCACCTCTACTGTCGACTCCGCACATTTGGCTTCGTCATACATTGGCCATGGTTCATATGCTGTTGATTTCATGTGGCCGAGTTTCTCCCATATTTCTTCAGCAATGTGCGGAGCAAACGGCGCAAGAAGCAGAACGAAATTTTCCATCAGGTTGCGCGGCCGGATTTCTAACTTCATTGCTTCGTTCAGGAAAATCATCATCTGCGAAATGGCGGTGTTGAAACGTAAATGATCAATGTCATCGCCGACTTTTTTTACAGTTTGATGGTACAGCCGTTCGAAGTTTGCGGTCGGCTCAACATCTTTGATTGCTAAATCCAACGCACCGTCTTCGTTCAAAAACAAACGCCAGAACCGATTGAGGAATCGGAACACACCTTCCACACCGCGTGTGCTCCAGGGTTTCATCTCCTCCAATGGTCCCATAAACATTTCAAATAGCCGCATTGAATCGGCGCCGTATTCTTTCACCACATCATCCGGATTGACAACATTGCCTCGCGATTTAGACATTTTGCGTGAATCTTCACCAAGAATAATTCCCTGATGCCGCAGTTTGAGAAACGGTTCTTTTGTACTGACATACCCAAGATCGTTAAGCACTTTGTGCCAGAAGCGCGAATACATCAGATGTAAAACTGCATGTTCCGAACCGCCGACGTATAAATCGATGGGCATCCAATATTTTTCTTTTTCCATGCTGCAAAAAACGCTGTCGTTCTTTGGATCGATGAAGCGGAGGTAATACCAGCACGACCCTGCCCATTGCGGCATGGTGTTCGTTTCGCGGCGCCCCTTCAGTCCTGTTTCCTTGTCGATAACATTCACCCAATCGATCGCAAGCGCGAGTGGAGATTCTGTTGTACCGCTTGGTTGGAATTTTTCCAAACTTGGCAATTCCAAGGGCAATTCCTTTTCATCAATTGCCTTCAACGTTCCATCTTCAAGATAGATAATGGGAATCGGTTCGCCCCAATACCGCTGGCGCGAGAAGAGCCAATCGCGTAATTTATATGTGGTCGAAAGTTTACCAAGCTCTTTCTTCGCTAACCAAGCGATGATTGTTTTCTTTGCTTCGGGTGTCGGCAATCCATTCAGCGAGACTTCTTTATTTGCCGAGTTGATTGCAATGCCGTCATCTACGAAACACTCAGCAGCATCCGGCCCGCCATCGACAACCCTTATGATCTCCAAATCGAATTTCTTCGCAAACTCCATATCACGATCATCATGACCCGGCACTGCCATGATGGCTCCTGTGCCATATCCCATCAGTACATAATCTGCAATCCAGATTGGAATTTCTTTCCCAGTAGTCGGGTTGACGGCATAACCGCCGGTGAAGACACCGGTTTTTTCTTTTTCCGTTCCACGTTCCAGTTCGCTTTTGAATGCTGTTTCTTTTCTGTATTGCTGAATCTGCTCTCGTTGTTCTGATGATGCGACAACATCTACCAAGGGATGTTCAGGTGCAAGAACCATATACGTTGCACCGAACAGTGTGTCTGGGCGAGTTGTGAAAACGCGAATTTTTTCGGTTTTCCCTTTCACTGCAAAAATGACATCTGCACCCTCAGAACGGCCGATCCAATTTCGCTGCTGTTCCAGTGTCGAAATAGGCCAATCTAACTCTTTTGCATCTTCCAACAACCGCTCTGAGTATGCCGTAATACGCATCATCCATTGACGCATCGGGCGGCGTTCGACAGAATAACCTTTCTCTGTCCATTCAGCGATTTCTTCATTCGCTAACACTGTTCCGAGTGCTTCGCACCAGTTGACGGGAATTTCAGCAACATAGGCAAGACGGAATTGTGCAATGAAATCGTGCTTCTCCTTTTTTGTCTTCCGCTTCCATTCATCGGCAGTGAATGAATGTTCGACATCCAGATTCTTCGTTCCGTACGCGACAAGTTCCTGCTCCAGTGTTTCAATCGGGCGTGCTTTGCGTTCACGAGGGTCGAACCATGAATTATAGATCTTTAAAAATATCCATTGAGTCCATTTATAATATTTCGGATCAGTTGTATTGACTTCCCGTTCCCAGTCGTAACTCAATCCAAGCATCTTGATTTGGCGCCTGAAGGTATCGATGTTGCGTTCTGTTGTCACTTTCGGATGGATGTTCGTCTGCATTGCATAACGCTCGGCTGGCAGCCCGAATGCATCCCATCCCATCGGATGTAAAACAGCAAAACCTTTCATCCGCCGGTAGCGGCAAAGAATATCGGTAGCTGTGTATCCTTCCGGATGACCGACATGCAGCCCAGCTCCGGATGGATATGGAAACATATCCAGCACATACGATTTTTGTTTCTGTTCATTATCCAAGACACGAAATGTATTCTCGCGCTCCCAATGTTCCTGCCACTTATTTTCAATATTTAAGAAGTCATATTTCATTCCGGAAAAATCCTTTTATCGATAGAGAAAACACCATACGCTGCCTTAACGCATTCGGATAGAATTTACGTAAAGTGCGCCCTATTATCAACGTGCTGAGAAAAGATTAAATGGATTCTCGAGATGGTTCATTCTGGCGGAATCGTCTACTTTATTATCCATACTGATGACTTTTTTGTACACTTCAACGAAGATTTTCTGGATATTTGACCTCAATATCGCGGCACAACTCTTGCTCTATTTGATGTTGTCATCAGAAAGGAATACTAAAATGAAAACGATCAAGGCTTCTCTCCTCTTGCCACTGTTGACCATGTTATTCTCCATTGCTTTAAGCGGATGTTACACTCAGCTTGCATTCGTGGAGGACGAAAATTATTCGGCAGTCGAGCCATCACAAACCATTATTTATCAACCTGAAATAGTGACAGTATATGTGCCAACACCTGTACCCACTTACGATCCACCACCTCCTACTGTTTATTATCCAATGCCCACTGCTGGATCTACTTCAACTATGACTGCACCGCAATCTCAGTCTCAAACTCGAGACTCCGGGTATCAACGATCGGGCCAATCAGAAAACACACAAACGACGAGCACAGTTTCTGACAGACGCACAAGCGGTACAACGCGCAGCGGGCGGTAAGTAAACGATAATAATTGTTAAAGCTCTTGTAAAAGAAAATTCAGACGGGATATGAAAACTGTTATGACAACGCTTTGAGTACCAGTAAGGTAATATCGTCGGATTGCGGTGTGGATTGTGTATGAATTTCTAATTCTTTTTGAACTTGTCGAATGATTTCTTTAGCAGAGAGATTTGTCGATTTTTTGAGAATATCCTCTAGACGCTCTTCAGTAAATTGTTCATTGTCTTGATTCATTGCCTCACTGACACCATCTGTGTACATTACTAATACGTCTCCTGGCAAGAGTGTCATAGAGGCTTCCGCATACGGTGTTGTCGTTTTAAAAATGCCAAGAATCAAGCCGCCTTCTTCCAACTTCTCAATCGTTCCGCTTTTTCTCATCACGTACGGCGGGTTATGTCCGGCGTTCGTGTAACGGAATTGACGTGTCTGAGCATCGAGTATGCCCCAAAAGAAGGTGATAAACCTGCTTCCCCCGCGAGTGTTTGCACAGGTGAGATCATTAATCTGCCCGGTCGTTTCTGCGACGGACGAACACAACGGTGCAAGAGCGCGTAACGCCGCTTGTACATTCGCCATCAATAATGCCGCCGGTGTCCCTTTGCCTGAGACATCGCCAATTGCCAGCACATATTCATCCTGCTTGCGATTGATGACATCGTAATAATCACCGCCGACTTCCTTTGATGAAATCGTGAGAGCAGCAATATCGAACTGCGGAATGGACGGAAGTTTTTCCGGCAGAAGTCCTTGCTGAATTTCCCGTGCAATATTTAATTCATCTTCCATCCGCTGTTTTTCTATGGCGGTTTTGAAAAGCCTTGCGTTTTCGATGGAGATGATAGCAAGATTACCGAGCGAGTACAGAAATTCCAGGTCGGCTTGCGAATAGACACCGCCGCGTAATCGTTCGCCGAGCAAAATCATCCCATTCGTTTTCTGCTGAATGTGCATCGGCACCACCGCGGTAATTCCCATTTTAATGAGTCTTGCCGCTGCGATACGATATGCTTTCAACTTTAACAAATCCTGTGTCGTAGCAGACTTTGTGAGATCGCATAGACTGGGAAGGATTTCTTGCAGAATGGCGCTTCCTTCCATCCGCGAAGCGATAATATTGAGTTCGTCTTCATTCCGAATACAGATTGCGTAACTCTTCACTCCGATTTGTCCAAGAAGCGCAAATGTAACGAGTCGAACGACTTTTTTTTCATCCAGCCCGATGTTGAATTCTTTGCTGAGATCAAAGAGTGTATTGAGCTCCTGAATCTTTCTGTCGAGACTTCGATTTGCTTCCTTCACTTGACCTATGATGAGCGCCTTCTCAATCGCTGCACCGGATAGATTAACTAATGATTGTATGATTTTTTTATCTAATGCTGAGAATGGCGATTTCGTTAACCTCTCGCCAAGAGTGATATAACCGACGATGCGGCTTTGCGAAAGAATCGGAATAACCAGCGATTGCTGATTATGATTGAGAAATTCCAACCACTGCGGACTTCCGTGCATCAGTTTTTTTGCCGATTGAATAGAACGCAATTTTTGTTCTACTTCGATGTTCTGTCCGACGATGGAATTATCCAGACCTTTTGCGGCTATCACTTGAAATAATTTTCCAGAGCGTTTAAGAAGGATGATGCCGCGCGTCACGAGCATCTTGCCCATGAGCGTACGCAGAACTGTACTGAGAATGAAATCGAGCTCAAGTGAGGAATTGATGATATTGCTGAACTCAAACAACGGAAGGAGGTCGGATGTTTGTTTCCGATCTCCTGATGTCAATTGTACGCTAGAGCGTTTCGTTGCTACCTCTCTGCAACAGTGGATGCATTCGATAGGTATTTGATAAGTCGCACTTCGTTTCGTTTTCCCCGATGGAAATTATATTCCACCTTATCCATAAGTTTTTTCATCAGATAGACACCAAGTCCGCCCCGCTTGCGATGGCCAATATGCTCTTTTAAATCCGGTTGACGAATAGTGGAAGGATCAAACGATCTGCCGTTGTCAAATATTCGAATCTCAAAAGAACGATTTTTAGGAAGAATGGAGACTTCAATTTCTTTATCTGTTGCATACTGATATGCATGCTTGATGATATTCGTGCACGCTTCATCGACTGCTAACACAATATTAGCAGCATCTTCGTCAGAAAAACCGAACGCACGCGCTTCTTCACCGACAAATTCCCTTACTTCTAAGAGATTATCTGTCCGGCTGAGAATCCTTTTCGATCTATGTGCTGCCTGCGTTTCCATGGATGAATAATTTTTACTGAATCCGTTTCATTCCTAGTTCTTATTTCTTTGCTTCATGAAACCGTACGACTGCTTCTTGTTCATCCTTATATATTTCGTATAAGATTGGAAAACCCAGCAAGTCAAATACGTTGTACACCTTTGGCGTCATATTCGTCAACTTGATGTCTCCTTTATTCTTACGCACATCCTCGACATACGCCATAAACACTCCCAAACCGGCGCTGCTGATGTACGAAAGATCGCGGCAATTCACCACGATATTAAACTTATTTTCCGTCATCAGCTTTTGAAAAGCAGTTTCGAGATCAGGCGCAGTGTGAGCATCAAGGTAGCCCTTGAGTTCAATCACGCTGACGTCCGCGTTGTCCCGTTGGTGGATTTTAAAATCAATCATGGTGGTCTCCTTCTTTTCCTTCTCTCCTTGCAATCGATTGCATCTCCATCATCTCTATCCTTACGAATTTCCTAACCACTTCAGCACAATGAGTGTTACGTCATCATTATACGTTCCTTGCCCTATAAAAGTTCGGACACTCTGTAAAATCATTTCTTTCATTTCATTTGCTGAACAATCCGTGCACGTACTTGCTATTTGCATCAACCGCTCATAGCCGTATTCTTCCATCTCTGCATTACGCGATTCGGTAATGCCATCAGTGTAAAAAATGCAAATATCGCCGGGTTGAAGTTTCATGGTTCGTTCTTCTGTCGCGTGGTCAAACTGTTCGCGACCTGTCAATCCCAAACCGATACCGGTTGATCGTATTAATTCAACCGAATTATGCGAAATATAAATCACCGGACAGTGCCCGGCACGCGCAAGTGTGAGTGTTGCATTCCGAACATCGAGCACGCCGTATATTGCACTAATAAACATATTCTTTTCCAAAGTTTCCATAAGCGTGTCATTTGCACACGAAAGTAATTCCCGCGGTGTCGCGCAGATTTTGCTCAACGACATCACGATTCCCTTTACTTCTGCCATGTAAAACGCGGCAGAGACACCTTTCCCTGACACATCGCCAACGACAATTCCTATTCGCTTATCGGGAAGAGTAATGATATCGTAATAATCTCCACCAACTTCCAACGAAGACTCCGACACTGCTGCAAATTCTGCCGATGACAAGTTTGGCAGTGATTGAGGAAGTAATCGCTTCTGCATCCGCTGTGCCACCATCATTTCTTGATGCAGGCGCTCTCGCTCGATAGATTTGGAGATCAAACGTGAATTTTCAATCGCAATGCTGACGTGATCGGCAAATGTTGTCATCACATCTATATCGTCTTGATCAAATGCGTTCTGAAAATCTTTCGTTGCATGCAAAACACCTATAAGTTTTCCATGGGAAAGAAGCGGAACAGTAAGCAAAGAACCGCGTGCAAAGCCCTTTGCTTTCAGATGTTTCGTCCGCCGATCCGCCCAGATATCTTCAATGAGCAGTGCTTTATGCGAATCCATAAGATATCGCTGTAATTGCGTTCCATCATCCGTTGCTATGAGATCGATTTCCTGCTGAGTAATGTTACGCTTCGCAACTACTTCCACAGACATCTCTCCTGTGTTATCGTTCAGAGAAAATAATTCCAACCAGACACTGCGGGCACCGCACACTTCCGATGTCATTTGCGTAACAGTGTTTAACAGGTCATTGAAATCAAACACCTGGGTCACTAAGCGACTCAAGTTATGCAGCGATATCAACTCCGACTGTTTCCGCTCGAAAACTTCCGCTGTCGGTAAATGGAAAAGCGTACTGATGAACGTTACACCGAAATAGACTGTTCCGAAGAAGGCATTTAATCGAATGAATGTATGTAAAGGCCGGCTGTAGGAAATAATTGCATTGTTGTTGTCTGAACCGCTCACGAGATAGATATCTAATAGGACAAGAGCGGTAAAAAGTAAAATTGAATAGACAATAGAATATTTTTTTTCGCGCCTCGAAAGATACATAATCCAATTTTGCTTGAACGAATTCACGACGATAAACATCATGGTCAGTGAAAAGAATATAGAAGCTACGATATTGCCTTCCGGCAGAAGAAAAGGGAAATCGGCAGCGCAAGCCGCAAAGAGAAGGAAGAGATAGATAAAATAATTTCGCCAGGTCGTTTTGCGGCGTTTGAAGAGTACGAGATCGTGGATGATGACGAGCAAATACAACGAGAGCACTCCAAGCACCAACGCAATAAGAGTTGAAGCAAGTAATACCAGCGCCGATTGGTGAATGCGGAATGATCCCCCTTCTGAGAGTTGATGAGGCTGAATGAATGAAACAATTGCTGATATTATCAATGAAATAACGACTGCAAAAAAAACACGTCCAATTTCTCTTGGAGCATTGCGCTGCGACATCGCTCGTCGTTTTTCGATAAACAGACCGATCAGTGTGAACGATCCAAGAACGAAGAACTCACGCAAGATGGTGATGCTGGCATTATCGAACTCAACTGTGGCGCGTATAACATCGAATGTAAATACGAGCGGTAAAAGAATTGCCGGGATAACCAGCATTGCTAATCTTTTTATCGAGGAGATATTAACCATGACTCGTTATCCATAACCCATGTAAATATATTGTAAAGCTGAACAATGCATATGTTCTCCTGTCCACTTTCAGAATGGAACGAGAGTTGCAGCACTACCTCTATTTCGTAATAATTCATGAAAAGTTACGGAACAATGAAAATATTCAGAGATGGGAAGAACAGAACCTTGACAGAGATTGCGTACGTCCAGTATCTTCGGTATGAGCGACATGGAGTCACTCGTAATCATACATCCGTGAGGATAATAGAGAAATCTCGCCAATGATTCCTCTTGTATATCTATGATAGAAACACATTGGCGATTTTCTTGTCTGAGAAACGATCTATACGCTGTATTCAGCTATGAGACGTTCAACATCGCGGGCATACGGCGAAGTAGGAAATTCTTTTTTTAGGGTCTGAAGAAGTTCGATGGCTTTTTCCTTCTTCCCAGCCGCTGCATAGTTTGTCGCAGATCTCTGCAAATTTTCCGGTCCCTGCATAACCGTCATATTTTTCGATGCCGCTTTTTCAAAATAAGAAGCTGCATGGCTGAAATCGCTTTTCGCTTCATAACAAGCCGCCATTCCTGCATACGCAGAGGCCGTGATCATCTTATCAGATACACTGATATCATCATACGTGTTCAGAGCTTTATCATAACTCTTCAGTGCGAAGTAGGAATTTGCTAAATAGAGCTTTGCAATTTCACCTGCCTGCGTACTGCCATGTTCATCTACCACAGCCTGCAATCCCTGAGTACCTTCCTGCGGAACACCGTTGATAGCAAGATCATATCTTCCTTCGTCATAGTACGGCGTTACCTTCGCGAGCATGGCTGTTGCCTTGAGATTTGAATCAGCCCGGCTTTTACTCCAGAGGAAACCGATGATCACCAGGCCTGCAATCCCGATTCCAACATAGGAAAGGATCTTGGTGTTTTCATCTATCCATTGGCGTGCTTCAAAATACTTGGTTACGAGTTTATCTTCTTTGATTTCTCTTCTGGAAATTTTTTTCTGCGGTTTAAGCATGTCGATTCCTAAATCAGTTCATAAATTCATTATTTCTGTGCGCCCGAGGCGATTCGAACGCCTGGCCTACAGCTCCGGAGGCTGTCGCTCTATCCAGCTGAGCTACGGGCGCATTTTTTTATTTCCGTCGAGTCCCGCTTCACTTCGTTTGCGGGATTCTGAAAATTGCCTCCACTCACTGCGTTCGCGGGCAATTTTCGAACTACGGGCGCAAGAATGCTGGTTCGTACTTTAATGTAGAGAAGTTTTCGAAGAGATTCAAATGATTCATAAATACGGTTTTATGCTTATTACCAAAGGCAAATGATTTTTATTTATGTTTCCGAATCCGATCTAGTGTTTCTCCACCATATTTAATCACAAGTTTATTGTAATAATCAGGTTCAACATCTAGTATGTGCGCAATGAATCCTTCAAGATAAGATTTAATTTTAGGTTCTATCTTATTATTCTTGTAATCGAATATAAGTTTTTTAATATAACGTTTTCTCCTGCGACCTAATGAAATATGTTGATCAGGCGTGATTGTAATTCCTGTAACCATTCTTCTTGTTCCCCTAGATAAATACACTGTCTTATCTTCTTTAATTATCAATCGTGGTGATTGCGTTTTCTTAATAAGAGATTTTACTTTATTGTAAAATTTTCGACAATCTCCTTTATTATTGGTCGAGAAAACCAAATCATCTGCATATCTCGTGTAAGCGTTATTTCTCGAAATTGATCCAGCAATTTTTTGGATTTCTTGATCGAGATCATACATTACAATATTGCTAATCAATGGCGATGATGGCGCACCAACCGCTAATCCTTGTTTTTTGTCTTTGCTCTTCACAAATAAAGCTTTTGTTAAACACTCCTTATTCGATGTATCTAATTCCATTGATGAATTTTTGTCGATTACAGAGAACAAATCATTAGGCTTAATTGAGGGAAAGAAGTCCTTGAAATCGATTCTGATAGAATAAGAAAATAAAGAATGCTTTTCTGCGTTTCTACGCAAAGGAGATCTAAATTCACGACGATATGCGTACGCACACTCATGTATTGGTAGTTTGCTTAATACTGTCTCCATCAATGCATGTTGAATAGCTTTAGTCTGCTTTGATGGATGATGGATGATTCGTGTACCTCCTCTCTTTTTGCGAATATTATATTTTTTGTATGAAGTCTGTGCCTTATTAACAATATCTAAAACTTCATTTCGATCGAATCCTAGAAATTCTGATATTATATCTAATAATTCCTTAGCCATAATTCTCTTAATGGATAGTACGTCCCTTTAATATTTCAAGACGTTCACGAGATTTACGGAGCTTGAAGTAGCAATTAATAATATCTGATCGGAATCGAATAATGTTCAAACCTTGGAAGAAGAAGAATAATTTACTATCACCTAATGTTCGGAAATAGTAATCATCTTGTTTGCTTACAAACCCAAATGCAGCTAAGAGTCCCATTTCAAGATTAATATCAATACTATGATCTCCATAAATAAAGTGTAATATTTCAATCAATTCTGAATAGCGTAACGGAGAGAATAATGCCAGTAGATCCAAAAGTAAAAATGTTCTTGCCTTCCGTGAACATGCTAAAAACTTCTCATATGTACTAATATCAAGCCGGATGTTATTTTTTCTTTCAATTTTTTCAAGTCTTTTTTGGACTTCATAAATTACAGTCAAGATGCTTTCCATGTTAGCTTGGATAACTGGTCGAAAGTTTGATATTTTATTTATTTTAGCTAATGGCCCAAGATTAATAAAAGAATCACTCTTATCATGCTTAATATCATTAATAACTAGAGCGATCTTAGCTAATTCATCACTATTAGTAAAAGCACCGAGTTCTGCAAAAGTGCTCTCACTCTCCAGAATAATTAGAATACAATCAGAAAATTCTGCTAACTTATTTTCTAACGATAACAAATCTATTCTATCATGATTCTGGAAAAATGAAAAAAAACGTTCCGCCATTAAAAATTGAAACTGTGTAAGATTTTTTTCAGCATATTCGATAACTCTATCTCGACCGCCCGGATTAGTAACGTTTGGTTTAGCTCCGCAGGCAAAAACTATTATTGAATCAGATTTCAAGAAAGTGTCTTTATTCAAGATCACCTTCTTTATTTTTTCTAGAAATTTATTTGGAAAAGGTATGGTAGACATAGGAATTCAAATAAGGAGAGCCACACCGCTTTCTACTTTCTGCGAGGCGAGAGAAAAGCTCAAGCCGAAGCAGCGCAAGGCGGGAGCTTTTCTCTCGCCTAGTATGTCATGAAACATTTTAGTGGATGGCTAAACACCGTCCATGCTCAATTCATAACTGAGCAATTAGAGCTAGAAAGCGATGCGGCTCATCAGAATTATAATAATTTCTTATTAATATTTCAACTGATCCAATTAATAAATCCGAATCAGTATCTGTGGGGATTAAGACCATTTCGTTCTCTGTCAATTCCTACCATAAAAAGTAATGTTCCAATACCTTACTTTTGAAGAAATTTCCTCACTTTACTCACAACAACTTCTGGAGTAATTGACAGCATGCATTCGAATGTTTTTATAGGGCACATATTTCCGCCATGGCTTGAACATGGACGGCACTGAAGTCCCTTTGTTTCTATCACAACATCCCTAGGTCCGCGCGGTGCAAAGCCAAATTCGGGAACTGTTGCTCCAAAGATGGCAACGACCGGGGTTCCCACAGCAACGGCAATGTGCATCGGTGCGCTGTCGTTCGAAATCAATACGTTGCAGCGACGAATCAACTCGGCAGACTGAAGGAGTGAAAGCTTGCCTGCAACGCTGAATACATGTGCTGCTTGTGCAATCTCTATGATTTCTTTGCTCAATACCTCATCTTCACTTCCTCCGACAAGAACAAGAGCAACGTTTTCTGAAGCGATTTGTTTACAGAGGGAAGCGAATCTTTCTGCCGGCCAGCGTTTCGTATTCCATATCGTGCCAGGGGCTATTGCTACAATATTTGTATACCGGTTCAAACCATTATCATTCATAAGAGAATCGATAATTTGCGCATCCTGATTTGAAGGATAGAGCCGCGGTAATTCGGCCTCATGTGGAGGAAGTTTCAACGGACTCAACAATGAAAGATTCCGTTCAATTTCATGATCTGAAGGATTATAGCGAACTCTTTTCTTAAATAACCATGGTCCCGCACTTCTATCAAATCCGACGCTGAGCGTTGGTTTCAAGAGCCAAGTAAGAAGCGCGCTTCGTAAAGATCGATGAGGAACAATAATCAGATCATAATGATGCGCACTGAGTTTGGTTCTGAGCCGCCACAAACCTTTTAATCCTTTATCACTTCCGCGTTTATCATACTGGATAATCTTGGAGATGGCGGGATGATGAGCAAATATTTCCGCTGCCCGTGGAACGACAATGACATCAATTGAAGATTGCGGATAATTGAGCTTAAGGGCTTGGAGAAGAGGCAGTGTGAGAATCGCGTCGCCAATGAATGCAGTCTGAATAACTAAGATTTTGTTAAATGACTTCGCCACTACACGCCCCCCACTCGATCTGGAACATGCTTCCACCGTTTATGCATCCACATCCATTGTTCCGGATAGTGCCGTATAATTTCCTCTGTCATGCGAACTTGCCGTTGAGTCAGTTCAAAAACATTTTCATCTGAAGAACCCATTAAGTCATCACTCGGCACATGTACCAAATGCATTTTGTAATTTCCATTTTCTTGCCGGACAGTACACCCTAAAACAATAGGAGCGCCTGTCTTCAGACAAAAAACAGCCGGACCTTGAAATGTCGGCACTTGTCGTCCAAAAAATTCTACCGAAACACTTTCCTTCGGAGCTGTTTGATCGGCGGCAAGCGCAACAATTCCTCCCTGCTGAAGCGTCCGTAGAATTTCACGAACGCTCACACCCATGGGAACGATTTTGAGTCCAAACAATTCCCGCCACCGATTGATAAGGCGGTCAACGAGTGCATTCGATTGGGATTTTGCAATGGTGCACACTGGCATATCCGTATAGACAGAGATTGCTTGGATCGCAAGTTCCCAGCTGCCGAAATGCGCTGTGAGAAAAACAATACCCTTTTTCTTCTCTCGAAGCCGTTCTAACAAATCGTAATTATCAATGCATACTCTCTGCTTGATAAGCTCTTTTGTTAAATTCTGAGACCAGAGTAATTCAATGAATGTTGCCCCAATATTTTGGAACGAGTGAAGCGCAATTTGTTCTCGCCTTTGTGCGTCCATTTCCGGAAAGGCATTGCGGAGATTTCGGAGCGCTACTTCTCTACGCGATTTCAACAATGGATATGCTAATCGAGCAAGGGCAAAGCCCGTTTTGTGAACAAGATGCAATGGCAGTAATCTGACAATGAAACCGAAACATCGAAAAATACCATATTCAATAACGTGTGTTTTTTTGATTGGCATAACATTTTGACTGATGTTGTTTGAACAATGGTTATTCGTTTTTATCGAATCACTCGCCCATCGCTTTAACAATGACGCGTTTCCGCCGCTGGCCGTCAAACTCGGCATAATAGATTTGCTGCCATGGTCCAAAATCTAATTTGCCGTCTGTTACAGGTACAATGACTTCATGATGAATAAGAAGACTTTTCAGATGCGCATCGCCGTTCGATTCCCCCGTATGATGGTGGCGGTATTCTTGATTAAACGGTGCAAGCTTTTCCAACCATGCATCGATATCTTGAATCAATCCTGATTCTGCATCATTGACATAGATACCAGCTGTAATATGCATCGCTGATACGAGAATCATTCCCTCTTTAATTCCACTCTTTGCCAGAATCTGCTCCACTTCAGAGGTTATGTTTATATACTCGCGGTGCTTTTTCGAGTTGAACCAGAGATATTCCGTGAAAGATTTCATAACAGTTCCTATTCAGAAGACGGTATGAGCGCCAGAAAGCCTAATGATGATACTGCTACTCTCAACTTCGAGTTTTTTACCTTAACGCTGACACCTGAGAATTGCTCTTTCCATAATAAGGATGCACCTGCAGGCATATGAATGTCCGCTTCTTTTTTCTCATTGGCAAAGTTGACAACGATAAGAATAGAATCTTTTTCGGAAATACGAATGAACGAGAACAGACGAGAATTCGCAGAATTCTGTACATTCCGATACGAGCCGTACCGCAGTGCCAGATGATTCCGGCGAAGTGTGCATACGTCATCATAATTTTTGTTGAACAAATCTCGTTTGCTTTTTTCCCCGGTTCCATCGCCAGAGTAGAAAAGCGGCACACCAGGAAGAGTGAATGTAAGAATCACAATTGTATTCTCAACCTGCGGATTGGATTTCTCGATGCTTGGAGCATCTTCTCTGTTTTCATCGAGTTTGATATTGGAACGCAGATGAAGCGATCCTGTTGGAAAACGTAGGGATTCCGCGTTCAAAGAGTCATCGATGATCGATGCAGGAACATTACCATCGACGATGTTCGCCAAGGCATTCCTCATTTCCCATGAACAGGTCAGATCAAATGCTTTTATGTGATGCTCTGGAAGCATGCCTTCTGAAATCATCATCACTGGTTTGATCTTGTCCAACTCATCTCGGGCAACATCCCAAAAGTCTGTCGGTATCAATTCTGACGATCTGCACTGGAAACCATCGAGACCGATTTCCTGGACCCAGAATTTCATCACCGCAATCATATACTTGCGCGGCTCGTGCTGGTGGTAGTCTATTTGCGCAGCATCGCTACTTTCGTAATTAGGAGAAACAATCGCTCCCTCTTCATTATGAACAAACCAATCCGGATGTTCCATGAGAAGTTGATTGTCCCAGGCAGCCTGACTGGCAACAAGGTTAATAATAATTTTCAAACCTTGTTGGTGAATCGTCTTGACGAGAGATTCAAAATCCTCAAGAGTACCGAATTCCGGATTGACCGTATAGAAATCTCTTACCGCATATGGACTTCCCAACGTCCCTCTCCTATTCAATTCACCAATAGGATGAATCGGCCTTAAGGAGATCACTGTCACGCCAAACTTCTTTAGTTCTGGAATTTGTGCTTCCAGCGCTTTAAATGGTCCATTCATTGAAAACGAGCGAAGATTGACCTCGTAGATGACTGCATTCTTTACCCATTCTGCGCTCGGACGTGCGTGCATGTCATGAATATTCTTTTTTGCACAACCAAAATAGGAAAATGAACTGCACACGAACATAATAACAGTCGCGGTAATTAGAAATCGTCTATTCAAAGAGAACCTTTATATCCTTTGTTAGGTAATCAGATTATTCCAAACCTATCTTGAACAAACATCTTCCCTGATTCTGTTTGTTCAATTTTAATCTTTCGATTGATCGAAGAAAACTCCTCACCGGGATCCCAGTTACCCATAGCTCCGCTGTTTGTATATTTATACTCTATCTCCGCACCTACTGGCAGTTGGATTTCAACCGCCCAAATACTATCATCAGCAACTGCATCTCCGTGCGTACCATCATTATATAAGCGTACTTTATTCGGAATCCAATTTCCTAATTCTTCATGGTTCCCGGCAATGTACAAAGACTTACGGACATACATACCACGGGCATCGCACTGAAAAACCACAGTGACTAAATCCTGCTGGCTTTGTGCCATTGTGCCTTGTGCTTGCTGAATTGTTTTTTTTGAAGAATCAAATGTGATTGGTTCGAAATCCCGCTCTGGCATTTTTCCACCGGCAAGTTTTGCAAATTTGTAGATATTCTGAAGATGAGTGATGTAAGCGCGATCAAATGGTTTGTCTCCAGCGGGAGCATTCTGCTCTGTACCATACCACCAAAACCAATCTGAACCTTCTGCAGCGTACATCGATTCCCATGCTCGATATGCATACCAGGCTTTTGTATTTTTCTTTGGCGCAGATTTCTTGGGGTCAGGCTGAACAAGGCCGGAGACTTCAATATCTTTTCGGGCAGTAAGTAGATATTCCCAAGCCCGGTTTTCTTCATCTTCACCAATCCAAGTATCGTAGTTTGCATTAATCCATGAACCAGGATAGAGCCATTCGATTTTTGGAAACGTTTCGACTGGATGAGCCGGGATGTTTCTTAGCGGATTACCATCGATATATTCAGTAACGGTCGTTGTTACAACTTGTCGTGTTTCAAATAATTTAGAAAGTTTTCTATACAGTGCATTTTGAAAAGTCTTTCCATCATTATCGTATCGGTACCACTCCCAGGCGTTCTCTCCATCAAGAATGACGGTCAATAATCGATCCTGTTCACCATCTCCTGAGACATATCGCAGGATTCCGCGGATAAAGTCGTCCGCTGCGTCTTCACCTTGATAATTTTTATAAACAAACCCAATTTTATCGGAGAGCTCGGTCTCTCTGAAAACAATGACCACGGCATCTTTTACATTAGAATCATGTTCGGGAAAGACGGCGTAGGGATAGAAACAAGGATTCGCCCCTGTTTTTGAGCGCTCAAGTATTTTTTGATCGGTCGCTATCCATTTGATACCTTGATGGGCAAAAACCGAAATAACATCGTGAGCTATCGAACCTTCACCAGGCCACATACCCGTCGGCTTCGTCCCAAACGTTTTCTTGAACTTGGTCACCGCCTTCGCCACTTGCACCTCGGCATCTTTTGGAAAATGGAATCTCGAGGGCATAGGATCATTTGGCTGCGACAGCTTGGCAAGATCTGAATCATAAATCAATGGTAAAATCGGATGATAGTAAGGTGTGGTCAGTACTTCTATCTGCCCTTTATGTGTAATAGGATGGTACATCAACTTTTTATGAATGGGAATAATAGCGGCAAGAACTTTATATGCCTCTGCAACGATACGATTACAGCTGTCTTCAGTGATTTTTTCTTTCAACGTATACGTTTCATCAGTATTTTTCTGAATAATGTCCGTTAGATTGATCGATACACCTGTGGCAAGTTTCTGCGGATGATCAAGGAAATCCGGATCGAACGATGCAAGGAAAAACCAAAACTTGATTTCACGAATTTCTTGTTCAGATAATCCATCCTTGCCGACTTGAGAATACTTTTCTCTTAAGAATTTATATTCCGGGAACCTTGAAATGATGATTTCGCTCACACCGAAAGCGTTCCATACATTTGTAAACAAGTATTTAAAATCCTGCTCACTGAACTGGGCGGTTGGTTTAAGTGCAATATCGATCCACGGATCTGTTTTACCTCCATATTTTGCAAAATATTTCTTCACGTTCACATGGTTCTTCTTTACATCGACGAATGGAGCTAAACGCTCGACATAATATGTCTGTAATTGTGAAAGTAGTGATGAAGTTAAATTAACGGTAAAATGAATGTTCGGATACTTCTCCAGTATCGCCGCCATATCATAGTAATCTTTTGTCCCGTGCGTGCGGACCCAAGGTCCTTGAAGTTGATCTGATTCTGGATCAAGGTATAATGGCTGATGTTGATGCCAAATAATATTGAGATAGAGTGTTTTGCCAGTCTTTGGATATATGTCATTCATAACAAATACCTTTTCTGAAAAACTACTTACCTGCACGTGAGACTTCAATATCTCTAATTCCTATAATTGATAGGACAATAGGAATGGCAAACTAAAACAAGCTTTGTGTATGGATAGAAAAAAGGCGTCGAGAATATTTTCCCGGCGCCTTTACTTATACACTTAAATCTAATGTCAATGCTGAGCAAGGACAGCTTCTTTTGCAGCCTTCGCAACACGGAACTTTACAACCGTTTTTGCAGGTATATTTATTTGTGCTCCAGTAGCCGGATTGCGTCCGATACGGGCTTTACGATCAACCAGAACCAATTTACCAATGCCTGGTAACGTAAAAGAATTTTTCGCTTCCCGATATGCCAAGCCTGCAATCTCTTCTAATATCGCCACAGCATCTTTTTTCTTCAACTCAAACTTGCTTGCAAGATGAGCTGCAATCTGACTTTTGGTCATTGCTTTTCCCATAGGAGTCCCTTTTTAATGATTAATTGTTTGTGAATTGTTTAGTAAAACAATACCTGAACAAGCGAGAACTGATATTCATTCTTTCAATGTTCAATAAATCTTGTCGAAATATATGTTGTTTTTTAATCAAATGTCAACAAAAAAATCATTTTTCTTCAATGTTTTCAGCATGTTCTATCGCCTGCTGTTATTATCAACTCAAAACCGCTTTTTTCCATCATTTCAAAGTTAGACAACTAGACTTTAAGTTTGACCATTACATAAGATACAAACACGCAAGGACACTCTTTTTTCTTTCCCTATTGAGTTTTGCATCAAATTATTTGTATCTCATCATTGATGTTCCATACTGTAAAATCTTTATTAAAGGATTATAGTAATTTTGTATAGTTGTACACTACTCCTTTGTTCCAATGTCGAGGTGCAGAATATTGAAAAGCGCCATAAATCGTGATGGTTTCCCTACCTTAAACGAGGAAAACGTTGTGTATTTTATTCTATTACATTCCAGGTTGATCAACACATAAAAAACTGCTTTTATATTTTTAGCCTATTTTAAGAATCCTACTATCAATCTTTTCTTTCATAATAAAATATTCTTGCTTCGCGAGACATTATCCATTAACTTAATTAAGTAATAATCACGGGGTCGTAGCTCAGCTTGGTTAGAGCGCCTGCCTGTCACGCAGGAGGTCGCGAGTTCGATCCTCGTCGGCCCCGCTTCGAAAACGCCACGACTTAGTGAGCCCATCAGGGCGAAACTAAGTCGTTTGTCGTTTTCAGAATCCCGCCTTCTTCTGGCGGGAAGAAAACGAGGGTTATTTCATACTCTCGTCTTACAATTATTCGCCGATTCTATCTCATTTAAAAATTTCATATTCCATGAGCTTTTAAGTTATATCACTCATTTCTCTCTCAATTTTCGATATTTATCACTCAAATAATAATTTTCAACAGAATATTTCAAATAAGCGGATATTGATCATTCCCTTGGTCGCATAACGCAAGCAAATTGAGAGATGTCACTCTTTTTTCATTCTGTTGCGCGCTGGATCATTCTTTGCGCAATAAAAAATGAGACGATAAGAAATGTCACAAAAAGCAATGAACGGACTGCAATTCCCTGCAAATTGCCGATTCCTATTGTCAAATATCTCATAACATCTGTGTGCCACGTAAGCGGATTACACTGTGATGGGATTTTCAACCAGACAGGAAGTTGGTCGATCGGATAAAAGAGACTGCTGATGAACATGAGAATAAAGTAGGACGCGTTGATAACCATATTGAATGTATCATTGCGGCGTATAAGAAATGTCGCACTCGACAAACAAAAAAACCAGCCAGCTGTGCCAAGCACTACTCCTATGAATATAAACGGAAGCATCGCGAAACGTATTTCCACACCCAGGATCACAACTCCTGCGATCAATGTCAAGCTTGTCTGCACAATCGCCATCATTCCCTGAAATAAAATTTTTCCAAACAGTAATTCTCCCCGCGTCAGCGGATAGGTAAGGTGCTCATAGAAAATTCCGTTATCCCTATCTATAAAAAATCCATATGATTGATTGACGGCATTACCAAAACAGGTCATGGAAAGTACGCCGGCAAGAAAGAACGCGTTGTAATGGATTGCTATTCCATCGATTATAAAACTTGCGCCAAGTGCACGATCAAATGCGACTCCAAACATCAATAAATATAACAGAGGAACCATGACATCAAAAAACATCCAGGTGAGGCTTGTCCGGCGGATAAGATATTCGCGGTACATTACAGCAAGAACGGGTTTCATCCCATTGCCCCCGTCTTTTTATCGACCAGCTCAATGAATGTATCTTCAAGGCTTGTACGTGAAATTTCAAATCGCTGAAGAGCGTGGCTCGTTCGAGCACCATTGACAATATCGAGCGCCTGCCCTTCTGTCGCAACCGTTATGGTGAACGTGTTCTGTGTCAGTTCGATTGAAACAGGATTCCATTGATCTATCCATCGACGCATGACGAGCGGATCGGATTTGCAGGTCATGGTTACGGTATATAATTGAAGCCCCATTGATTTCACTTCTTCAATGTTACCCTGAGCAAGGATGCTGCCATGATTGATGATGATAACTGCATCGCACAATGTTTCTGCTTCGTCGAGAAGGTGTGTCGTAAGCAGTATCGTCCTTCCTTTGTGGGATTCCTCACGAATTGCTTCGATCGTTGTCCGTTTATTGAATGTATCCATACCGGTTGTTGCTTCATCCAAGAATACAACGGGTTTTTCAATGAGAAACATTTTTGCTACCTGAACACGGCGCTTTATTCCGCCGCTCAGGTCAATGCCGGATTCATTGAGATACTCGCGAAGGTTGAACAATTCACAGAGCCGATCTGTACGCTCCTCGATCTCCTTCACAGAGATGCCATGGAATTTGCCGAACGTTCGAAAATTATTCCGTACCGAAAGATAGATTTCAAGCGCATTTTCCTGCACGACAGCACAAATATGTTTGCGTACATCTGTTCCATGCGTAACAACATTGTACCCGCACACGGAGGCATAACCAGATGTTGGCGTGAGAAGTGTTGTGAGAATTTTAATCGTGGTCGACTTTCCGGCACCGTTGGGTCCTAATAATCCGAAGATTTGTCCTTTCCCGATAGAAAAAGAAATTCCCTTTAACGCCTGCACAGGTGCATGCTTGCGTTTTGTAAAAGTCTTAGTAAGGTTTTGGACTTCTATGATACTGCCATTCATTCTTTTATACTTCATTTATTCTTTTCAATGAAAAAATACGAAACAAATGTCGAGAGAACAATAAGGAGGGGTTCAACGTATTGAGTCACTAAAAATTAGTAAACACAACTTATCATAATCTAACTCCAGCATAACAACAGATTTTTCCAATTGATTCATGATGTGTTTGCTGTATTTAAAGATACCGGTGCGTTGGTAGTAACTCAATTTCGTGCGGTCAGGACTTACGTCCTGACCGATATTATTGAATGTCAGGAATCCCGTCACGACTACGCGACGGGACTGACATCACAGTCAATTGTATTAAACTGAGTCACTACCAGTACATTCAGTTTCTTGCTTCCTTTTTCATCGTTTTGTATATTAGGATGTAATGATGAAATTAATATGCACCCATAGCTCAATTGGATAGAGCGGCAGCCTACGGAGCTGTAGGTTGGGGGTTCGACTCCCTCTGGGTGCACTAAATACTACTAACATAATTAAATGAACATATCGTTAATATTCTTGAAAGTATGATAAAGACTCCCTGCACGCCGAAATGGAATGCAGGCGTGCCTCTGGGTGCACTAAATTTACTCTGATTTTATTGAATTATTTTTAGATTCTTCTCCATCTCTTCATTCTGTAGGCATTCTCAAGAAGGGCAATCGAAAGGTTGCCCCTTCTCATTTTATAGTGGATTACAAAAATTCGGTAGTGACTCATTTTTGTACAGTCAGGACTTACGTCCTGACGGATATTATTATCATTTTTGCTCTTTGACAATGGCTTTCCATTTGTCTAAGTTTAAACAACTGCTACTAGAGGGATTCTATATATGTTAGAATCTATTAACTTAATAATCATTTCGTTCTCAGCATAATTGAAAGTTATCAGTGCGACAGATTAGCCGCCATTTGTTAGGTTGTGTTTTGAAATATCAAGGATAGTGTGCGGTAGCGTTTTTTTGATTTTAAATAGGACTAGCAATTGAACCCGAAATTTCATATATTTCAGTAAAAAAATGGCGACACATCACAAAATTATTATCGGTGACTCTCGTAGGATGTCGGACCTTTCCGATGATTCAGTTCACCTTGTTATCACTTCACCGCCATATTGGCAACTTAAAGACTATGGCGATAAAAATCAGATCGGTTTCCACGATAGTTATGAAAGTTATATTAACAATCTTAATCTAGTTTGGAAAGAATGCTTTCGAGTTCTTCAAAATGGTTGCAGACTTTGTATCAATATCGGAGACCAATTTGCACGCTCTGTTTATTACGGCCGATATAAGGTTATTCCCATCAGAACTGAAATTACTAAGTTCTGTGAAACCATCGGAATGGACTATATGGGTGCAATCATCTGGCAAAAAGTTACTACGACCAATACCACTGGTGGCGCTTCAATAATGGGTTCTTTTCCTTATCCAAGGAATGGTATCTTAAAAATCGATTACGAATTTATCCTGATTTTCAAGAAGTTAGGCGATCCTCCAAAGGTTACTAAAGAGATTAAGGAACTTTCAAAGCTTACTACAAATGAATGGAACACGTACTTTTCCGGACATTGGAACTTTGCGGGTGAAAAGCAAGACAAACATCTTGCAATGTTTCCCGAGGAACTTCCCCGTCGATTGATTCGAATGTTCTCATTTGTAGGCGACACAGTTCTCGATCCATTTCTTGGCAGTGGAACGACATCTCTTGCTGCAAAAAACCTGAGTCGTAATTCTGTGGGCTACGAAATTGGCCAAACATTTACTCCAATCATAAAAAATAAGTTGAAAATTTCCGAACGCGATATCTTTGGTGACTGCACGTACGAATTTCTCAATCAGAAGAAGCAAGACGAAGATTATTCCAAGGACATCGAATTATTACTATATAAGTTCAAAGATCCGCATGAATTGGACAAGAAAATCGATCCGCGTAAATTAAAGTTTGGCTCCAAGGTTGAAAATGGTGACAATGGAGAAAGATTTGAATTGTACAGTGTTAAAGAAGTCATAAGCCCTGAACTTCTGAGCCTTAGTAACGGGCTTACAGTTAGACTCATCGGAGTTGCACAAGAGCCGGTTCATCATCAGGCGGCAATTCATTTCCTCGATGCTAAAACTAAAGGGCAAAGAATATTCTTGAAATTTGACAAGGACAAGCATGATGAAAATGGTAATCTGCTTTCCTATGTTTACTTGAAGAACAAAACATTTATCAATGCTCACCTAATTAAAAGCGGACTTGTCTCGGTTGATGTTCGGCGAGACTATAAGTATCGCAACAAATTCGAAAACCTATTTAATCACGCAAATGCCTAAAGAATGGATAGCTGGATCAGATGGTAAGAACTTAAAGTTCAAGAGAGAGACATTATTGAACTATGGAATGAATCGTTGGGGTTTAAACAAGACTCATTCCGTGGGCCCCACCTCAGAACTTATCAGAGCTTGTGCACCCAAAACTTTTCAGGATTGGGAGACCTTTTATTTTAGCACTGCAAAACAAAAAAAGAAAAATGGCATTCGCATCACACGTCAATTCATTAAAGGATTAGGGCAAACTCTTTACATTAAGTTGTCAGAAGTTATCCAGAATGAACTCGGTTCTATAACAGAGGAAGAATGTATTGATTATGCGTACAACCTTGTTCTGAACAGAACATATGAAGGTTACCGAACTGAAATAGATACTATCTATGGTCAATTAGAGTCGATAATTCAGCAGAAAATTGAACCTGCACCCGATGAATGGGATAGAACCTTTGGAGTCGATTTCTTTATTAAGGTGTCTAAATATTACATTGGATTACAAGTGAAACCAATCTCTTCTGGAAAATCTCTGAATGATTATCAATGGATCGAGATGCATGAAAAAAGTCATGCAAAATTCCAAGATAAATATGGTGGCAAAGTATTTTTCATTTTTTCCGTTAAAGGTGCAGGCAAAAAGAAAAGAATTCACAATATGGAAGTAATTGACGAAATCTTGGCCGAAATCAAACGCCTTTCAAAATAAAAAACAGTACAACACTTATTTTAAAAAGTTCGCAAACACTTCTAAGTAAAAACGTGTTCAGTCAGTTCGTCTGCCTGCAATATTTCTTTAGACGGCAGACTACCTTTCCCCCCGTCTCAAGAACCATCAATACTGAAGTCGAAAAAGAGAGTCGAAGTGTAGGTCTAAATCGACTGATGATGATTTATATTCGGATTTTTCACGTGCTGCCGTATTCTTAGATGGTCAACACGAAAGAACTCGTTTCCTAAATGGTTGAATCAAATTTTCGACCTTCTGGAGTTATATACAATCCAGATAATCGTTGGTTTTCATCGTCTTCTCCTTGAACTAGTTGATCGCATAGGCAAATAGTCGAGGACAAGACAAAATAAAACCCCTGACGCACTACCAAACGCCAGGGGTTAGGGAGGCTATCGAACCACCCACCATGGGGAATGGCAAGTAGGTTCATATATGTGAACGGTTCAAACCCTAAAAAGGTTCCATTTTGAAAAATATTGTGTATATTTTCATCAATTAACTGGCGTATGAGTAGAATTATTCGTTAATTTCAGTCATAATTTCTAATCCAAGACAAGCAAAATGGAGGAGATATCTATGGCAAATACACTTACTATTACCGACAACCGTACCGGGAAACAATATGAACTCCCTATCGAACACGATACAATTCGTGCAATGGATCTTCGCAAAATCAAAGTGAAGGACGATGATTTTGGTATGATGACGTACGATCCTGCATTCATGAATACCGCATCGTGCATAAGCAAGATAACTTATATTGACGGCGACAAAGGAATTCTTCGGTATCGTGGATATCCCATAGATCAACTTGCTGAAAAGAGCAGCCATCTCGAAGTTGCTTATCTCTTGATGCATGGAGAACTGCCAACAACATCGCAGCTCATAGAGTGGACAAACACGATCATGAGCCACTCTGCGGTGGTTGATCAATTGAAAAAAGCTTTATCAGGATTTCGCCAGGATGCACACCCGATGGGAATGCTCGGAAGTCTTGTTGCTGCACTTTCGACCTATTATCCCGAATCACGCAAAATTTCCGATCCTGCGAGCAGGCATCTGCACATCTATCGTCTCATCGGGAAGATGCCAACACTCGGTGCATGGTGTTTCCGTCATGGAAAAGGACTTGCTCCTGTTGAGCCAGAAAATGGATTAAGTTATACAGGCAATTTTTTAAACATGTTGTATAAATCGAACGGTCAAAAATATACACCCAACCCTGTGCTTGAACGCGCATTAGATATTCTCTTCATCCTCCATGCTGACCACGAACAGAATTGCAGCACGAGTGCAATGCGCGCCATTGGAAGTTCACAGGCTGATCCGTACGTCTCTATGTCCGGAGCACTGAGCGCGCTTAATGGCACTCTCCATGGCGGTGCCAACGAACAAGTGCTTATCATGTTGAAAGAAATTGGCTCCAAGGATCACATTCCTGCTTTTATCAAAGAAGTAAAAGAAGGGAAAGGCGAAAAGCGATTGATGGGATTCGGACATCGGGTGTATAAGAACTATGACCCGCGCGCAAAAATTATCAAGCAGACGGCCGATCAAGTCTTTGAAGTCACCGGCCGAAATCCTCTTTTAGATATTGCCCTTGAGCTTGAACGAATCGCTTTGCAGGATGAATATTTCGTGAAACGCAAATTATATCCGAATGTCGATTTCTATTCAGGTATCATTTATCAAGCAATGGGTTTTTCCCCGGATTTCTTTACCGTCCTTTTTGCTATTCCGCGCGCTGCAGGTTGGATTGTACAGTGGCTGGAAATGATTAACGATCCGGAGCAAAAAATCGCACGCCCGCGTCAGGTGTACCTTGGCAGCGATGAACGCAATTATATTCCGATAAATCAAAGAAAATAATTCCCCGGATTTACCTCCGATAGAAACTCCTCCTTTTCAGTTGCATAAGAGGAGGAGTTTTCGTTTCTTCTTGATAGAGTTTGTCTAATCGAATAGTAAAACGTTTGAAGTGAAACATCTCCAATTAGCAATTCTATGAAGATCCATCACCAACAGCCAAAACAATTGAGTCGAGAACTCTTCTTTCTCATTCTCTCTTGTTCCGGCGGGGCCGGACACATGCGTGCAGCAGAGGCACTGCGTTGCACAGCTCCGTTGACTGGACTCCCTATCCGCACCGAACATTATGATGTGCTCGATTTCACTTCAAAGCTATTCAAACGACTTTATTCCGAATCATATCTTCAAATGGTAAATCGAGCACCGGAATTATGGGGATATCTCTACCAGCAATCCGAGAGAAAACCTTATGAAAAGAAAGGATTTATCAAGTCATTCGATCAATTTAACTACAAACGTTATCTTCAAGCTCTCCGTGAGCTCAATCCCGATGCTATTATCTGTACACACTTCCTCCCCTACATTTCCGTTTCAAGCACATTACGAAAGAATGGTATCACCGCTCCGGTTTTTGCCGTAACAACGGATTTCGATATCCATCAACTTTGGGTCGATTCCATTGTCGAACGATACTTCGTGTTTCATGAGGAATCGGCATGGCAGCTTCAATCAAAACAAGTGCCACATGAAAAGATCAAGATTGCAGGAATTCCCGTGATGCCTGAATTCCAATTACAAGAGAAACCTTCCATCGCCCGTAAAAAGCTTGGTATCGATCCAAAACGTTTCACCGTGATGGTGCTTTCGGGCGGTTACGGCATTGGACGTGTAAAGGATATTGTTGAACAAACTGTCAAGACACTGTCGGCTTTTCCAGGAACAAAATTTAATCTCTTGGTTGTGTGTGGAAAGAACGACAAAGTACGCGGCGAATTGCAAACAATGCATTTCCCGGAGCACATCAACCCGAGCATTTTCGGTTTCATCACCAACATCCACGAATTAATGGATGCCTCTGATATACTCATCTCAAAGGCAGGCGGACTTACTTCATCCGAAGCGATGGCAAAATCGTTGCCTATGCTCATTGTTGATCCGATTCCCGGCCAGGAGAGTCGTAACAGTGATATGATCATTGAACATGGTGCCGGCTGGAAGGCGATTAATATTTCCAACCTATCCTATAAACTCAGACGAATTCTCGAATTACCATCGATGCTCGCACATGCACGCACTGCGGCTCATCATTTAGCCAAACCGAACGCGGCAACAACAATCCTTACAGATATCTACACACACCTACAACGTGAGAAGAATCTACCAAGATGAAAGTCATCCTCAACGATATTGCAATCAACTACGAAGAACGCGGTATGCCGCAAGGTTTACCGGTTGTGTTCATTCATGGTTTTCCATTCAGCCACGAAATGTGGGAACCGCAAATGAATGTCATGCCAAACAATATCCATACTATTGCATATGACGTGCGCGGTCACGGTGAGAGCGATGTCGGCGATGGTCAATTTACAATAGAACTCTTCGTCGAAGATTTAGTCGCATTACTCGACCATCTTTTCATCACTAAAGCTATACTCTGCGGACTTTCCATGGGGGGGTACATTGCACTGCGCACCTTCGAAAAATATCCGGAGAGAGTCTGCGGCTTAATTCTGTGCGATACTAAAAGCGAACCTGACACAAACGCCGCAAAAATAAACCGCACGGTGACTATGCAGGCAGTTAAGGCGGCAGGCGTTCCAGCATTTGCAGAGGACTTTGTGAAAAACATTTTCTGGGACAAGACCTTCGAGAGGAATCCAAACGTTATTGCATTCATCAAACAAATAATTTGCTCGAACTCTCCGCGCGGTATTTGTGGAACTTTACTTGCGCTTGGTTCCCGCACCGACACAACACCGGCTCTTTCTTCTATTCACATTCCAACATGCATTATTGTCGGAGAGCATGATAAGTTAACGCCGCCCTCCGATGCACAAACGATGCATACTATGATTGACGGATCAGAACTGCACATACTGCCTTATGCCGCTCATATGAGCAATTTGGAGAACACTCAGGAGTTCAATGAACGAATTATGACCTTCTTGAAGAAGCGCTAACGGTCGGGCAGTGACTCAGTTTAATTCAATTGACTGTGATGTCAGGAATTTCTTCCTGACATTCAATATTATCGGTCAGGACGTAAGTCCTGACCGCACAAAATTGAGTCACTACCAACGGTCGGGCATCATTGACCTTCTCTCTTCCTTCACCTATATTGAGAATATAACAAGAGGTAATTATTCAGCTATTGTGTTTTTATACAACTCCTCTGTCCCGATGAATGACATTCATCGGGACATCTCCCCTTTAAAAGGGTAGAAAATTTCCCTTCCTTAATAAGGAGGGGTGTCCCGCTACCGTTTGACGGTGGCGGGACGGGGTGGTCGAATATTTTCTTTGCTGAGTAGTTACAACAAGAGAATAATTAGCTAATGGATGGTGTCCTTATGAATGAAAAAAACATTTCTATCGGTTACTCCAAGAGCACACCCGCCGAACCATTTCGCCGGTTCCGACGCACACGAATGACAGAAGCACTCCGTTCCATGATACGTGAGATTGAACTTTCTGTCAACGATTTCATCTATCCACTCTTCGTTGTTCCCGGGGTAAAATTCCGGAAAGAAATTGGATCTATGCCGGGAGTATTTCAGCTCTCCGTGGATGAACTTGTACGCGAGTGCACAGAAGTGAAAGCGCTTGGTATTCCTGCCGTTATTCTCTTTGGTATTCCCGACCAGAAGGATGTCGTTGGAAGCAGCGCGTATGACGAACATGGCATCGTTCAAACTGCTGTCCGTGCACTAAAAAAGGAAGTTCCAGATTTAGTGGTCATCACAGATGTGTGCCTTTGCGAATACACATCGCACGGTCATTGTGGTATCGTGTGCGGTAACGAAATTTTAAATGATGCTTCCATCGAATTGCTGGCCAAGGAAGCATTGACGCATGCCCAAGCCGGTGCGGATATCATTGCTCCATCGGATATGTTCGATGGGAGGGTGAAAGTTATCCGTCAAATACTTGATGGTAATGATTTCCATAATATTCCAATCATGTCATACGCGGCAAAGTACGCATCCGGGTTTTATGGACCATTCCGTGAAGCGGCAGAAAGTACACCAAAATTTGGCGACCGCCGGTCGCATCAAATGGATCCCGCCAACAGTGATGAAGCATTACGCGAAGTTGAGCAGGATATTCGTGAAGGCGCGGATATTGTGATGGTGAAGCCGGCATTATCATATCTTGATGTTATTCGTCGTGTGAAAGACCGATTTCAAATGCCCACAGCTGCATATAACGTGAGCGGCGAATATTCGATGATTAAAGCGGCAGGCCGGAACGGATGGATTGACGAACCGCGAGTCATGATGGAAGTTCTGACGAGCATCAAGCGAGCCGGCGCGGATATGATTCTCACCTACTTTGCAAAAGATGCAGCAAAAGTGTTAAGCGAAAAAAAGTAATAACGAAAGAGAATTTTCTATGCAACGACGAATTCTGAGACGGCGATTTAAAACAACAAAATCCAACAAATTATTTGCTAAAGCTCAAAACTGTATCCCCGGCGGTGTGAATTCTCCAGTACGTGCTTTTAAATCAGTCGGACGAACTCCGCTCTTTATAAAGCGTGCAAGCGCAGCGTATATTTGGGATGAAGATCGAAACAAATATATCGATTACGTAGGTTCGTGGGGACCAATGCTTCTCGGCCATGCAAATCCTGCAATACTCAAAGCCATACGGGAAGCTGTAAAACGCGGTACCAGCTTCGGTGCGCCGACAAGTCTTGAGGTTAAGATGGCAGAGCTCATCACCAAAATCGTTCCTTCCCTTGAGAGAGTACGGATGGTAAATTCCGGCACTGAAGCGACGATGAGCGTCATCCGATTGGCCCGTGCCTTCACCGGAAAGGATAAAATTATTAAGTTCGAAGGATGCTACCATGGACATGGCGATTCTTTTTTAATCAAAGCTGGTTCAGGTGCAATGACACTTGGCGTTCCCGATAGTCCCGGTGTTCCAGCAATGATTGCAGTGAATACACTGACAGCTCGGTACAACGATCTCGCATCAGTGCGAACGGCGTTTGAAGAAAATAAAGATCAAATTGCAGCAATTATTGTAGAGCCGGTGGCGGGCAATATGGGCTGCGTGCCGCCTGCTGAAGGATTCCTGCAGGGATTGCGTTCGCTGTGCAACGAGTTCAATGCCCTGCTTATTTTTGACGAAGTGATGACAGGGTTTCGAGTTGCAATTGGCGGAGCACAAGCACTCTATGATATTCAACCGGATTTAACTACGCTTGGCAAGATTATTGGGGGCGGACTTCCTGTTGGTGCATACGGCGGGAAAAAAGAAATTATGCAGATGGTGGCTCCTGCCGGACCAATGTACCAAGCCGGAACGCTTTCTGGAAATCCACTGGCAATGGCGGCTGGATTTACCATGCTGCGCATTCTTCATACTAATAAGATGATCTACAAACAGCTTGAACAGCGATCTGCACAACTCGAAGAAGGAGTACGAGAGAATTTACAAAAGTTAGGACTTGGCTATACTTTTAATCGAGTAGGATCGATGTTTACACTCTTTTTTACTTCGAGGCCCGTGACTGACTATGACTCTGCAAAAACATCTGATACAGCAAAATTCTCGTCGTATTTTAACGCGATGCTAGAGCATGGAATTTATTTACCACCATCACAGTTTGAAACAGTGTTTATCTCCACGGCTCATTCTGAACGGCTCATAGAGAAAACTATCAAGGCAAGCTACAAAGCATTGCAGCGGTAGAAAAAACAGTAGAACAATCCTGCACTTGTAAACAAAGAAGCTCCGATTGAGAATTCCCCAATCGGAGCTTTTCATTTTGTTCTCTTTTAAATGCTTATATCATTGCACCGTCCCAGAAGCTATTACTCTCGTAAATGTACCATAGACAGGATGAACGATGGTAATGGTAAGCAGCGATTTGATAGGAGGTACAGCAACTGTACCTGCATCAGCATCAGAAACAACGATGGTAAATGAAGTGATTCCAGCTCCTGTAGGGACAATAAATGTTGTTTGACTTGGTCCTATATCAGGCATTGTCAAGTTGGCATCACCATCGATCGACAGACCGGCGCCAGCAACGGTTATTTTTGTTCCTGAGGACATTGGATGCCCGTATTTATCGGCAATTGTAAATGTCCAAGGACCTGCAGAACCACCATTACCTATAGTATATGTCGCTGGACCTGTCAGATTTGAAATGATAGGTTGACCTGTCCATATTACCAGCGCTGAATCCACAACCCAAGTTGCAGATTCTCCTAACGTGCGGGCATAAACCCATGAAAAACCGGGACCGAGATTTATGGTATCTGCGAATTCAGGAAATGGATTACTTGACCATAAGGTTTGATTAACAAATCCATCAATATCCGTAGTACCAATACTGTTTAATCCGCTCTTACCTGTTCCGATCGCGCCATGCATTGTATTGAAATAGACGGCCGTACCAGGAAGAACTGGATTGCTGTATTTATCAACAACTTGAACAGTCATTTGATCAGGCCAAAATGCAGTCTCAAGTCCACCGAAGTTGAAAGATTTGGGTGCTAATGTGAAATGACGCTGATCTGCAAATCCTGCATGAACTGATATCTTCACAGGTTGAGATGTAACTATTTTTCCTCCACCAAGATCTATCTTCGCATACACTTGAATTATCCCTGCCTGCGTGCCGCTGGCTATAGAAACATGTAAGCGTGCATTATCGTCTGTGCTGTCAGCGTTCGGAATTAATCGAGGTTGTGTGCCTGTGTTCGTATATGTATTCGGGAAAAACTGTATAGTAAATTGTGCAAATGCTCTTGGATGTGTATCGATCAACGTTCCCAGAGAATCGCGCACTTCATACGTAATAGCAGAAGTCTCTGTAGAACCTGTTCCGGAAACATAAATATCCGTTGAAGAGACACTCACAAATGCAATTTGTGCGGGCATCTTCGCAGACGGAGATGGTGGAGTGATTGCCCCGGGAGCGCGGAGATATCCGTGGAATTGTCTTATGCTAATTCCATTGGGACCACTGACCTTAATTGATATATCAAAATAACCACCCGTTCCAGACGATGGAAGATTATCAGCAATTCTTACACGGTAGGTCGTTTGATTGATATCTGTTGTACCATTCGTCGAGAAATCAACATAATTACTTAAACCAATCTCACTTGCATCGGCTCCAGAAACAGTCACCTGCACAGCATTACCTGCCGCAAGGGGATTCCCATTACCATCTGCAATCTTATAATCGATATCAGTATAACCTGCATCGAGGAGTATAAGAGTATCATTTGATGGTACGTTCACGGTCGTTATGATCGGGGCACCGGAAAATAAGAATGGAATTCTTTTCTGTAATGTCGTTCCGCTATTTCCTTGTGTCTGAGCCGTTACATACCCCCATCCAATTCCACCAAGCGATGGTTCATTCGGAGTGGCACCGCCGGATATATTGATATTCGCAGATCCATTGACATCTGTAGTTGCCGAGGCATCCACCATACCACCGCTTGTCGTAAACTTGATAATTGTACCAGCAAGCACTGGATTACCAAGCGTGTCACCAATTTGGGCATTTAATTTGCCCACGATAGTTCCAATCTGTGATAAACCCGGAAGGTTATTGGCAGAAATTGTAACATTGAAGTTCGTCCATGATGGCCCGGAAATTCTTACAGGTACCGGCTGAGAGGATATTGTTTTCAATCTCGCAGAAACCGTAGGAACGCCATATTTTGTGCCTGCATAGAATTTCGTTGATGCTTGTCCATTTGCATCGCTCATCGCCCAGGTTGGGATAAGATGCGCACCGCCCGCTGTATCCGAGAGTGAGAAGAATACTGTATCACTTTGTGCTAAACCGATAGCACGTCCTCCAGCATCCAATGCCTGGAAGGTCAAATTAGATGTATTGAGACCACCCGTTCCACTCGCTGCAATGATAGAGCTACTCACAGTGGAAAGAACTATTTGTGTCGGAGCTGTGATTGTCCCTAATGGTGATGCCAGTGTTCCTGTCAATATCTTGGTTGTTGTTCCATTGGGACCATTGACAGTAATCGTCACCGTGAAGCTTCCACCTGACCCGCCTTGCGGTACATTGTTGGCAATCGTAAACTGATACTTCGTTGTGTTCGTATCTTTCGTATCCGTTGTTGTGACCGAGATGTCACCACTTAATTGCGCCAGTGCACCGGCTGTACCACTTACAGTGACACCTATTGTATTGCCACTTGCAAGCGGATTTCTGTTTGCATCCGCAACTGCATAGTTTACTAACAGAGAACTCCCAACACTGATCGTTCCAAGGTTTGTATTATCCACCCTCACGATTGGGACACCAGAGTATACTGTGGTAACCTTTTGTGTAATTGTTACCCCACCCTGACCTAAAGTAGATACTGTAATCGTATCGATACCAGGATTTGGATTTCCTCCAAAAACACTCGCTGAAGCATGACCCAGGGCATCTGTAAAGCCAGAGGAAGCAATGATACCTCCATTAATTGTGAAATACAAAGCCGTGTTGGGTTGAACTGGATTGCCATATTTATCACCCATTTGCACAAACACAGTTCCAATCTGAACGCCTATTCCTGTCCAATTTAATTTATCTGTCCATAGCGTAAAGTGTGCCGGATCCGCCAATCCACTGGCTATCGTTAATGGAACTGGAGCTGATGTGATAGTTGTACTATTAATTGTTGTTGTTGCAACTACTTGCATAACACCAGCTTTTGTGCCAGCATTTACCGTGGTTGTGACTTTCCCATTTGCATCTGTGACGGCTGATAGCGGCGAAACAAATTCACCACCGCCAGGACCACCAACAATACTAAATGAAACCGTTGCAGAATGTGTAGGATTGACTGGATTCCCTAATGAGTCTTTTACAACGAAACTCATCGTCGATGTCTCTGTAACTCCTGTGCCCTTCACAGAAATAGTCGATGCACTCGGTGAACCCGCTAAAAGTTGAATGCTCGATGCGTATCCGGAAACACCGGGCAAGAGAGTTCCAAAAATTGTTTTTGCTTTATATCCATTCGGTCCATCAACGTCAATTTTAATTGTAAAATGACCGCTAATACCGCCATTAGGAGTATTATCCGTAATCTTTAAATGATATGTCGTTGGAAACACGGCATTATCTGTCGGCGTGAAACTTGAAGGTAAATCAGTTTCAGTCGAAAAACTACCGGCTGCGACACCTTCTGTTTTCCACGTAATTGTGATTTTGGGAAAAGCTGATAACATTTTGCCATTCACATCAGCAATTCTAACAGTAATATCTGCTGATCCACCATCATTGACAATGACCGAATCGACATTCGTTGTAATGACCGGTGAACCTGTGAAGAGGAATGGCAGACTATCGCGCAGGAAAGTCCCATTCTCAGTTATTGTTCGCGCTTTTACAAATCCAAATCCAAATCCACGATTTGGACCAACAAGGCCATATTCAGAACCAATACTCGGTTCATTGGGATATGGCTTTCCACCTGACAGAGACGCACTAGCCCTTCCACTGGCATCTGTCGTCACAGCTCCAACAGAACCACCAGAAGTTTCGTCAAACTGAATGACTGACGGCTTTGCCGGGTTGCTATACTTATCAAGCGTTAAAATATTTACATTGACCAAAACACTGTTCAATACCAATCCTGCCAAATTCAATAAAGTATCCGGTGGAGTTACTGCCCATTGCAGCGTAAATTTATTGGGATCCGGGAATCCTCCAACAATAGTTACATTTGTACTCGCTTTTATCGTTGGTGTATTCTTCAATTGTGCCATTACGATAAATGTTCCGGACTTTGTACCCGTATGGAATGTCGTTGTTACCTGTCCATTTGCATCGCTTAACGTATCAGTACTTGACAACCATTCCTGTCCTGTTCCGTTCAGGATGCTAAAGAGTACATTATCCGCCTTCAAGAGTGTCACGGGATGATTATTGGAATCAATCAATGCAAATGTCAATGTAGTTGCACTTGGTAATCCTGTATTCTGCACATACACCGGTGCTGTTGAACTTGTGACGAAGTTTATCTCGGCTGCTCGCGTGGAGATTGCACCTGCCGCTGGAGCTAACGTTCCCGGAATAGTTATACTGGTCGAAGCAATATCTTTATTCGATACTGTAATCGTTACTTTAATTGGACCACTTGTCCCGCCACCTTTAATTTTATCTATCAATTGAAAAGAACATATTTGAGCAGTATCGCTCATATTCGCTATATCACGAATCGTGCTAATATTTTTTACATCAATGGAACCGCTATCTCCTTCAACCGCTACTGAGATCGCATAGTCATTCGAGACAGGGCGCCAGTTAATATCGCGGATCTTAAAGTACACATACTCAGATCCGCCATCCGCGATTGGAGTGCTTAGCGGAGTAATTGGCAATCCAGCGGCATCTGTGAAATAAATCGTTGCCGGAGGACCGGACAGTAAGAATGGAATGGATTTCTTCAGAGTGTCTCCATTATTACCCATCATCCACGCCTGTATAGTACCAAATCCCATTCCCCTTACAGGATCATTGGGAATATTACCACCTTTAATATTAGCTGTCGCTACTCCATTAGCATCCGTTAATGCTGTACTCGTTACAGCACCTCCATTGAGCGTTCTAAAATTGACTCTCGTTCCAACCGGCAAAGAACCGCCTACCGAATCGGCAACTGTGGCGGTCACAATTCCAACAGCAGGATTCGATGTACCTACACCCGGCAAGTTATTCTTCGATATTTGTAACGCGAAATTGTTAGCTGCCGGACCGGTTACATTAAAGACTTCCTGTGGAGAAGAAATAGTCGTTGATCCATCATTGAAGGATGCAACCACTCGCACAGTTCCATAACGGTTGCCTGATGTCAATGTGACGACAGCTTTTCCCGAGCCATCTGTGAGGATGCGTGTTGGAGATATCGTAACACCACCTAATACATCAAGAACGCTTAGATCTACATAAACTGCATTATTTGCATCAATGGGATTATTCGTTAAGTTGGTGACTTGATATGTTAATGTTGATGTTTCATTACTGCCGCTTCCTCGAACATTCAAGATGCGCAGTGGTTCACTGGCAAGTGCGATCTTTTCTGCCGCAACAGGCGGCAATGCATAACCATTGAGTATTCTTGTTGAAGTTCCAGATGCACCCGTTACAGTAATTGTAACAACAAAGCTACCCTTACCTCCGCCGCTTTTATTCTTGATAGAGAAACGATGTATTGCATCTAACGGAGCTTGTGTATCTGTGGTTGTCAAATCAATATCACCGCTTAATTCAAGTTCTTGCACTGCAGGCCCGGTCACAGTAACTTTAATAGAGTTACCACCAGAGATGGGATTCCTATTTTTATCCCATACTGCGTAATCTACATCGACAGATCCGCCATCAGCAATAGAAGCTCGCAGAGTATTTGCAGCCGAATCTATAATAGTTGTTTTCGTGTAAGCGATTTGAGGTGCATAAGAGAACATAAATGGCTGGCTCTTCGTGACAGTCACTCCGCCATGGACAGGTACATAGAGTAAAATATTCCCCAAACCTGGTGACGGATCGTTCGGTTCAGGTAATCCGCCGTTTAATGTCAGTGAAGATTTTCCATTTTCTGTTGTTGAAGGTGGATTGACATAACCACCTGTTGTACTTGCTCTGAGATCATCCTGTGGAGCAGCAGGGAAGCCATCTTTATCTATTAAATTAATACTCAACGTACCAAGTGCGGCGCCTATTTTGTTGAACATATTCTTCTTGTCGATATCAAGAAAGATGCGAGTTGAATCGGGTAATCCTCGTGCTACTTTAATGGGCAATGAGGTTGCCGAGATAAGACCGGTTTCGCCAATTGTCATAGCGACAACTGTTGCGGTTCCCCATGTATTTCCCGAATTAATTTTTACCGCGACCCTACCAGAAGAATTTGTAGAATCTTGTGTTTTAGAAAGTGTGGTTCCACCTGGTTGATTTAAAAACGAGAATGTAACAAGGGTTTTACTTGCCGCATTGATCGGATTATTTAACGCGTCTTTGACAACAAAGGTCAAGGTTTTACTTATTTCAGCTGATATATTCGTTTCTGCTAAATATAAAGTACTGATTGAATCGACAAGTTCAATTTTCGTTGGCACATTGAAAGTACCGGTTGGAGCACCTTCACCTGCAACATAACCTTGAAACCAGCTGCTATTCGAATAATCACCATTCGGGCTTTTAATTTCAATACCGAAGGTAAGAATTCCTGCAAGTTTAACGCTTCCTTTATCATGAACACCTACACTGATGCGCGTTGCGCCCCGAGATTGACCATCTTTAAAAGTCTTTGTATTGTTGAAAAGTTCCAAATCGGTTTGCAACGTATCGGTCGCTTTGACAGTTACTGTGACTGTTGATCCTTCAACGAGAGGATTTCCATAATCATCTGCAACTGTAAAACTAAAATACTTGATTCCTCCGTTTGGAATAGTAAGATTTATTGCATTTGTATCAAGTGTTGGCGGCTGAGTCGGTCCCGAGAATAAGATTTGCATTTTACGAGTGATAAGACTGTCCGATAACCTGTACGATTTATCACCGGTCGTTGATGCAGAGACTGTAACGAGTCCGCCCGGAGGTGCATCTGCGCCCCCACTTTTTAAATCGACGGTTGCTACTCCATCTTTCGTTGTTGCTGAAGGCATAATAATGCCTCCATTTGAAACAAATGTAATGGATGTTCCATCAGCAACAGGGTTTCCAAATCTATCACCCACAAATAATGAGATTGAAGTCGTGAGGTTAGAGAATACACGACCGGCAATATTCAATTTAGTCGCAGCGATCGAAACACCAGCGCTGTCAGGTAATCCACGGCCCGTTACAAGAAAAACCGGACTTGTTTTAACGCTATCCCCTCGTGTCGTAGCGATCACCTGCAAAACACCTGGTTTCGTTCCACTGGTGACAGTGGTAGAAACCTCACCAACCGCATCTGTGAGTGCAGCTGCCGGTCGAATAAATTCCCCAGCACCGGGACCACCGCTTAAAACAAATTTCACCATGCTCCGATTGATTCCAACAACCGGTGTACCTGTTGAATCTACAACCTTAAAAGTGAGAGTGCTTGTAACATTTGGACCCGTTCCCCAAAGCGCAATTGTGTTTGCGGTCTGCTTCACAAGAATGATACTGGCGGCTGGGCCTGAAATCCCGGAAACTATTTTACTGGAATCCTGCACCGTCATGTGAATATTTATCGGTGTCTTGTCTTCCCCCGGGCTTAAACTTACTTTTTGAGTATCAGAAACATATCCTGACAAAATTGCGAACACAGACGTATTATAATTTGACGCAAGCTGTAATTGGAGTTTATAGGAACCGTCACTTTTCGTAGTATCTTCCTTGGCAAGCGTTCCCAGGTCAATGACACGAGCAAGGGCAAGCGGTTTACTCCCCGCATCGAGGACAAGACCACTTATCGATGACGCCTTAGTTGCCGTTGTGGATTCTACTGGATTTTGCTGACATCCTGCATTGAGCAATAAAAAAGTCAATCCACATAAAAACAAATAGCTACGCAAATTCATATACAGCTCCTCAGGGAAAAATCCCTGTTTCAAAAAAAGTTATTTTCCCGTTCTGCGCTTAAGATCTTGTTCCATTTCCTGCTGTGATTCCTGAAGTAAATTCTTCACTGCAGGTTGTTTGGCTGCTCGTTCTTCTAATGACGGGAGGATTTCTGCCTTAATAAGAATAATCAATTCCCGTTTCACCACTGATTTGGAGTCATATCCAAAGATATAGCGTAATCCAAAAACCCACCATGGCAAATCTTTCAGCAACGGTACTCCTTCACGAACGAGAGTTTCATCATTGGAATACATACCTCCAATATATCCTTCTTCACCGTTGAGAAGCGTTAAAGAGCCGGCCGCCTCATTTTTATTAATAACTGTTGTGACTGTACTGGATGTGAAGGTACTCTTTTCAACTTTATACAGCAGATCAATAAATTCTAAATCTCCAACTTTATAAATTTTCGGTCGTACAGTAAGAATTGTCCCTACGGGATAAAACTTTTGTATAGTATTCCCGGAAAAATCCTTTTCCAGTACGGAAAAATTCTGTCCAATTTGGATGTACTCGGTTGTGCCTGACCGCACGGTGAGTTGAGGCCGTGCAATAACATCAGCAAGTTGTTCGCTCTCGAACATACTGATGGCTGCGTTAACGGAAATAGCCAAGTTTGGATTCGATGGATCCACGGATGCTGAAAATGCCTGCTTTGTAACTTTACTTGCACCGACAATATTCATTTGAAGGTTGAGGTCTCTGCCGCGAAAAATTGAGAAACTGACTCCGCTTTCAGCTAATTTTGTTTTATTCACATCAAAGAAAATGCTCGAAATGGAGACTTCACGAACTTTTGAATAATATTCACTGGAATCAACAATCACCTTCGCTGGAGGGGCAGCTGGTGTAAGCGTTTGAGATACACTTTTAGACTGATTATCCTTCTGTGTTTGTTCACCTGCTTGCTTGCTTATTTCCTCAATCGAAATAATTTCAATATACTCTGGATAATCATTATACCACAACTGATTGCTCCGCAGAATCAGTTCCAGTGCATCTTTCCAATACATCGATTCGATATTGATGCCTATGGTTTTATCTTTCCCTTGCAAGGGAGATCGGTCTATTAACAATTTTCCATCTATTTTCTTGCTCATTTCTCCGAGCGACTGGATTGCCTTCGTGTATGGAATATCGGCCTTAAACGAGACCAACTCATCCGGATTGACACCAGTCTTTCCTTGTGCGGCGCGGCGCACCGCTTGTTCTGATTGTGCCTGCGTCCATTCTGCAACGCTGGTAACAAGCAAGAAAATAAAAAGTAAAGAGCGTATCCTCATAGTTCCCTCGTTCTCTATCGTTTATCGAACAATATTTTCTGTGTCAGTTTTCGGACAACTCCACCTTCATCCAATGTGAACTCCACAGCGCTTTCCGCTGGATTCACACGTGTTACATATCCACGCCATACTTTATCACCAAGGTGCAGGACAATCAAAGAGCCATTCAAGAGAACAAATGCTTTTCCTGGTAAGACAGCTTTTACCAATACTTGATCTGCGTTGATTTCCCCCGGCGGCGCTTCTGAAGCCAGCATTTGTGTAATCATATTGTGGAATGGATCATAGGGAGATGGAATCATAGTCAATGATTGGGCGGCTAACGACGTACCAAGTTCTGGAACATTACGGACAAAAAACGCATGAATTTCCATATCAAAAGAAATCCACTTTGTAACATCTTTTGTCTCCGGATCAATTGCCTCCTTTTGCTCAAGTCGCATCGAAGCAATTTTATATAAACGTCGTCCATTTTCCAAAAAATACACAAACTTAAAAAGATTTTCGAATTGCGCTTCTCCTTGCTCCAATTGATAGGAGTTGTATCCCCAGCTTGTTTTCTCGTTCGTCCCAACAAATTTCATATCAAATTTTAAAAATCCAGCTTCATCAATGCCTTGGCTCATATAGCCATACGTTTGTGATGAGATATCAAATTGAGGGATTTCTTTGCTACGGGAATCATATCTTCGTTTGATATCTTGATATTGGGCAGTTAGACGCTGAACATCATCCGTTAATCCCGGGAGATCTTCTAATTGTTTATTGATAGCTTGAGTTTCTTTATTGATTTTTTTTATCTGGCTCGGCTGCCAAATCGCCCACACAATCAGGCCAACAACAGTGATGCCAAACCATACTGCAGCAAGCCAAAGTGTATTTCTAACCTTATAGGTCACGGTTCTCTCGTCCCCTTATTTGGTGCCAGTATAGGTGGGTTCGGGAATATCAAACTTATCCACCCGCTCGATCACAATATCAAACTCGTATAAAATCTTTTTCCGTACTGTGATGGTGCGTACTTCTTTTAATGTTGCTTTTTCGAAAATACTCGCGATGCGGGGGATGCGTGTGCGGTAAATTGATCGTCCCGAGATGACGATGTTATTTCCAGCTGGTTTTAAGCTGTATATCCATAACGAATTAAGATCTTCGACGCTATTTGCAAGATAATGCAGGATGCGGCTCCAACGATCACTACCAGGTGCAACAGAATCATATATACTCGTTGCATTGCTATAACGGCTGATATCAGAAGATAGCGCTGCCCTACGCTGCCGAAAAACATCTAATTCGTTGAGTTTTTGCTGTTTTTGGGCAAGTTCCCCTTTGAGACGGCGGATTTCAGCTTGACGATCAGAAAACGAAAGAATAAAAAATGGGATTGTGAAAGTGACGAGCATCCCCATCAATATTCCGTGTGTTTTACGGCAGTAAGAATGTCAGGGTATTTAGTGACAGTGAAAATGTCATAGTTTAGGTTATGAAGATAGTGAATTAGTTTTAAATATTTGTACTGAATCTTTAGTCTTCACAGTGGGATTGATCCACTTGTATCGC
>JAPLFR010000009.1:300000-404378 GCA_026390575.1 Ignavibacteriales bacterium | reverse complement strand
TTCCGATCTTGGCGCCGGAGGCGCCACGCGCTACCAGGCTACGCTACGCCCCGATGGACTAATATTATCTACATCATTCTAAATCACTTTTATCTTTTGAACCTCCGACCTTGGCGCCGCAGGCGCCACGCGCTACCAGGCGGAGTCTATCCCGCCAACGGCGGGACTACGCCCCGATGATAACTTGAACGATACAATATAGCAAACAGATGCAGGAAAATCAATTTGGAGAGGATGGGTCTTGATGAGCAGATTGAAAGTCTTTTTGTATGTGTTCCGCAATAACGTTCCAATTTGTTTCATCATTCAACGGAATCCATTGAATTCGTTTGTCTGCTCGAAACCACGTCAATTGCCGTTTGGCGAAATGGCGCGTATTTTGTTTGATCAGCCGGGTCATTTCTTCTTTCGTTATCTTCCCCTCGAAAAAATCGAACACTTCTTTGTAACCAACCGTGTTGAGCGCGTTTGCGCCGCGCGAATATCCTTTTTCGAGCAATCCGCGAACCTCCTCAATCAATCCGTTCTCTATCATCTCATCGACTCGTCGTTCAATTCGATGATAAAGCGCTTTTCGTTCCCATTGCAATCCAAATTGTACGGCTTCAAATGAATTTTTTGCTTCTTGAATTGAATGTAAATCGGAAATTGGTTTGCCGGTTGTATAATACACTTCCAAGGCGCGAATAACTCGCCGCACTTTCGTTGCATCCATCTTTCCCGCGGAAACTGGATCGATCTTTTTCAAACGTTCAAATAATTTCTCAGGCCCAAGCGCGTGTACTTCAGTTTCAAGCTGTTCGCGTATATCCGAATTTTTACCAGGTCCTTCAAAGAATCCATCGATGACGGCACGAACATACAAACCGGAACCACCGACAAGAATCGGCTGTTTGTTTTGCTTCAAAAGTTCTTCAATCTTCGCACGGGCTTGTTGGCCATATTCTCCGGCGTTGTAATATTGATCTGGATTAAGAATATTTATGAATTGGTGACCAACACGTTGAAGTTCTTCGGATGTCGGCTTCGCTGTACCAATATCAAGATACCGATAGATTTGCCGTGAGTCCGCTGAGATGATTTCTCCACCCAACTTTTCAGCGAGAAGAATCGAGAGCGCAGTTTTTCCCGATGCTGTTGGTCCGACGATAACAAGTAATAGTGGAAATGACATAGAATTATTGCATCTCTATCAACATGGACTTCATGCTTTATAATTAAATATGTTCATGTTTTGTCTACTGATCTTCGCTCGTTAAAATGGATAGTAAGTTACGTCATTGTGCGTTGTAATTCAAATTGCTCTCAAGAACGATTATATATTCAAGAATTTGATCGTTATTGATTGTAAAACATTTTCAAGAATAAACAAAAAGCCTCAGACATTCGCTGAGGCTTTTTTAATGAGAAAAACTATAGAAGACTGCTATTCAAGAATTATAATATTCTTTTTTACTCGGATATCTTTTGAGGAACTGCCAATGAGAATATTAAACTCGCCGGGCTCTATGACCCATTGTTTCTTATCTGGGTTATAGAAGTGAAACGCATTTTCATTCAACGTGAATTTTACTTCCTTGCTTTCTCCAGCTTTAAGCTGAACTTTTGAAAACGCCTTGAGTTCTTTTGGAGGCCTCGGCAAGGAAGCGACAGGATCATTTACATAAAGTTCTACAACCTCTGCACCATCAACCTTTCCTGTGTTTTTTACCGTGAGTGTGATCTCCACAGGATCGGTTATTTTGTACTGATCTTTATTTGCAATCAGATTGCTGTATTCGAACGTGGTGTACGAAAGTCCGAACCCGAAAGGAAATTGCGGATCGATGTTGTCTTTATCGAAATGCCTATATCCGAGAAAAACTCCTTCAGTGAATTTTACATGCTTATCACCATCGTCATCGTAATAACTATTGTACGTCGCATTATCTTCCCAGCGTTTCTCAAAACTTACCGGAAGTTTTCCGGATGGATTGGTTTTTCCAAAAAGAATTTCGGCAACGGCAAGGTTTCCTTCCTGTCCTGGATACCAAGCATGGATGAGCGCTTTCGTTTGCAGAAGCCATTGGTTCATATCGACATTCCCGCCGGCGTTCAGAACGACTATAATATCTTTTTTCGCTTTCATTACTTCCTGAATTAACTCCTGCTGCTGCATCGGCAGGGCAAATGTCCTGTCTGCATTTTCCCTCTCAGTTTCATTATTAAATCCAACGGAGAGAATAACGAGATCACTTTGTTCAGCAAGCTTGTACGCTTGCCGATATCTTTCTGCAGTTTTTTGTTTTGCTGATTTCTCGGTTTCATATCCCAGCCGGACAATACCATTGGCATGACGTTGCCATGTATGCAAAGAGATTTTATTTTCCTTTCCCGCCTCTAATTGGACGGTTGCAGAATGCACCGCTTCTTTGACATTGCTCCATGAGCCTACAATAACTGAATCATTGACAAAGAGTCTAAAACCAACATCTGATGATACAACAAAGCGATACTTTCCTGATTCCTCCACTTGAAGAAGTCCAGAACATTGAGCTGAAAAGTTATCCTTTGAAATGCCGTCTGGAATATTGTTGAATACGAGATTGCTGTTATCAACATGCTGTTTCTGATCCGGCTTCCCTTCCGGCCAGCGTTTAGCAAAGTATTCTATATTCAAGCCCGGGATTTTCTTTCCATCGGTCATGGAATAGAATTTACTTTGAGCATAAAATTCTACAGGAGGAAGATCTGTTTCGTAGATTCCGGATTCGAAAGTGACGCTTATGTCTTTCGGTGCAATACGCTGTAATGCTTCATAGAGTGAAAGGGGATGGAGCGGTTGGACAAGCGCGCTTCCCCCGCCTCCGGTGACGGCAGGATCACCATTCGGACCGATGAGCGCAATTCGTTTTATAGAATTTGACTGCAACGGAAGAATGTTTTTTTCATTCTTCAATAACACAATACCACCTCGCGCATCATCGAGCGATGTCGCACGCACGTCGTTAGAATCTAGTACAAATCCTTTGCTAATATCCGGATTTTCAAAATAACCGAATCGTTCATATTCCCGGAGAATGCGCCGGATTTTATCATCAATAGTTTTTTCCGACAATCTTCCATCTTTCAAGGCAGGAAGAAGTGTATCACGGCACATCCATTTTCCCGAAGGCATTTCCAGATCGAGTCCACCGTTCGCAGCAGCAACGCCGTCATACACCGAGGTCCAGTCCGACATAACAATTCCGTCAAACTTCCATTCATCTTTGAGAATTTTGTTGATCAAATAATCGTGCTGAGATGCATGAATACCGTTTACAAGGTTATACGACGTCATGACCGCAGCAGTATGCCCCTCTATGACCGAAGCTTGAAATGCAGGAAGGTAGATTTCGCGCATCGTCCGTTCATCCATGTCGGTTGAAATTCTGTGGCGATTATATTCCTGAAAATTTCCCATATAGTGCTTGGCAGTTGCCATAACACCTTCCTGTTGTATACCTTGAATAATCTGTACAGCAATCTTTCCGGCAAGAAAAGGATCTTCACCTAAGTATTCGAAGTTACGCCCATTCATGGGTGCGCGGTGGATATTCATAGCCGGGCAGAGCATGAAATGGTTATTCCGTGCACGCGATTCTTTCCCTATTGCATCTCCAACTCGACGAGCGAGCATCGTATCCCATGAAGCGGTAAGATTTATTGTTGCAGGATATGCGGTAGAGGGGCCATAATTTCGTACACCAACCGGGCCGTCGGCCATATTGGTTTGAGGGATTCCAAGCCGTGGAACGGAGCGAATGTGGAAATCCTGATATCCGCCGATGAAATCGATCTTTTCTTCGAGCGTCATCTTTCCGATGAGGTCTTCAATCTTTTTATCAGATGAAGCCGGTTGACCCGCCAGTGGAAGAGCAAAGAGAAATGTGAATGGTACAAAAAGGAATATGGAGATTTTCATGCTATCCCTTTGTAATTTGTGAGAATGAATGTAGAGTTCAAAATATTTGGATAGTATTGTAGTCATATTTCAGATTTATTCCAAGTAATTTTCTGCGGTTGGATGGAAATCTAGTGGCAATCAAAATTTTTTCTCATGTTTCTTCTGATGAAAACAGGCATGCACTCTTCTTTGCTGTATATAATTCACGCCGGTTGCGTAGAGAGAAAAAAAGATTATCTTAATGCTATTCTGTTTTGATGGAAAATTATCGTCTTCATTTTCATTTTGAGATTCTATGATTTTTTAGGAATCTAGACACCTAAGATTGATGCGTGTAGCACAGGTTTTCATTCTTCGAAATGTCTCGGCTGAAAACCAGGACATACTTTAGCAAAAGGAGAAAATGCATGAACAAAATCAAGATCACATTGCTTACTTTCCTTTTTTCAATTCAAGGTTACGCACAAGAATCTTTTATGACATTAGGTGAGCGAAAATCCATCAGCCTTGATGGAAGTTGGAATTATATTATCGATCCGTATGAAAATGGTTTTTACAATTATCGTTGGGAACCGAATCCGAATGGATTTTTCAAGAACGAAAAGTCTAAAAATAAATGGGACCACATTGAATACAATTTCGACATCTCTGATACTCTGACTGTTCCGGGTGACTGGAATTCACAGAGAAAAGAACTTTTCCTCTACGAAGGTACGATTTGGTACAAGAAATCATTTGATTTCAAAAAGAAAAACAACACACGTGTTTTCCTGCGCTTTGGCGCTGCAAACTATAGTGCGATCGTGTATCTTAACGGAGAAACACTTGGTCAACACGAAGGCGGATTTACGCCATTCAGTTTTGAAATAACAAATCTTGTCCGAGAGAAGGACAATTTCATCATCGTAAAGGTTGACAATAAACGCTGTGCCGAATGCGTTCCCACTCTGAACACGGACTGGTGGAACTATGGCGGATTGACACGGAGCGTGAGCATCATAGAGACTCCTGCAACATTCATCAGTGATGATGTTGTGCAATTGAAAAAAGAATCTGCAGGCGAAATATCCGGCTGGATACAGTTGAATGGTTCTCAACTTCATCAGAAAGTCAGCGTCGCTCTGCACGATGCAAACATTCGACGGCAATACAAAACAGATTCGAGCGGATTTGTGAAATTTTCATTTCCTGCTTCAGTGAAACTTTGGTCGCCGGAAAATCCGGTACTGCACGAAGTAATAGTTTCTTCTGAAACAGATACTCTTTCCAGTTTCATTGGATTCCGGACAATCGGAACGAAAGGAACACAAATACTTCTCAATGGCAAACCGGTTTTTCTAAGAGGTATATCCATTCATGAAGAAGCCCCTTTCCGGTCAGGACGGGCGAACAGTGTTCGAGATGCACGAACATTACTGGGGTGGGCAAAGGAATTGGGTTGCAATTTTGTTCGGCTGGCGCATTATCCGCATAATGAAAATATGGTAAAAGAAGCAGATAAGCTCGGATTGATGGTCTGGTCTGAAATTCCGGTTTATTGGACAATCCGATGGGAGAATGATCAGACATATAGAAACGCATCGCGGCAGCTCTCTGAAATGATTACACGTGACAGAAATCGGGTTTCGATCATTTGCTGGTCAGTTGCCAACGAAACGCCGTTGAGTACGCCGCGGTTGGAATTTCTCAAAAGCTTGATTCATCAAGCACGAGAGATGGATCCGACACGACTTTGTACTGCTGCGATGGAACGGCATTATATCGATACGGTGACACAAATGATTGACGATCCGCTTGGCGAATTTGTCGATGTGTTAGGATGTAATGAATACATCGGATGGTACGACGGGCTGCCGCAAAAAAACGATTTCATCCAGTGGAAAACAAGATTTGATAAGCCACTCATCATGAGCGAATTTGGAGGCAGCGCGCTCTTCGGATTTCATGCAGATTCGCTGACAGCGTGGAGTGAAGAATTTCAGGAGTCGTTGTACATACATCAGCTTGTCATGCTACGGAAGATTCCATTCTTGAGCGGGACGAGTCCATGGATTCTCATGGATTTTCGTTCGCCGCGCAGACAATTAACAGGAATCCAGGATTTTCGGAACAGGAAGGGTTTGCTTTCTGAAAAGGGCGAGAAAAAGAAAGCATTTTACGTACTTCAGAAATATTACAATGAACTCCAGCAGATTCGGTAAGTGAGTAAACACGACGACGAGCAAAACGATATCGGCTTAGCTGTGCCAATATCAAGGTAGCGATAGATATGCCGACAGGTAACCTTGTAGCCTTGCGAAGGATTTGGAACCTTCGCAAGGTTGTACACTATTATTGTTGATGGATTAAATGGATTAGGAAAATTCTATTCAAGACAGAAACCCTCTGGCTTATTATTTACTTTATCTTCTACAACTGTTGACTTGTCTATACTAAAATATGATGTATCAGACCATGTTGTAGCCTTTCCATCACTAGCACCAACAGCCTTCGCAAGGTTTAAGGCTCAATCCAAAAGGAAGCATTCAAATTTTTCATCAGTTTTTATCCGATGTTGTTCTTCCACAAACCTTTTGTATGTCTCACCATCGTCAAAATATAAATTTCTTAGTGATAAATCCGTAAATATTTTACCCTTGCGAAGGTCATTCGAACCTTCACAAGGTTTGTTGGGTTCGTCAGTCGAAATCCAGATATTGTAATCAGAAAACTCCCAATCATTAGGTTTACTCACTAATTGTGCTGCTACTGGATTAAGATGGATGTATGCGCAGAGTTGAACGGCATACAGATCGCTATCGACTTCGCGGGTTTTTGCCCTGCCCTCAAAAAGCGTTCCTGATCTGTGCTGCTCTTTGTTTAGTGCTTGTGTGTATGAATTAAAGAGAGTCTGGATACAACGCTGTACCGAACCCTTTAATGATTGCCGAAGCATAAAATGGTAATGATTTGGCATAAGGCAGTAAGCAAGAACCACGACTTTGTACTTTGTTGCGTACTTTTCTAATAGTCGAAGGCAATAACGATAATTTTCATGAAAAAAGAATATTTCCTCTTTGTTAGCTCCCCGGTTGTAGATATGGTAATATTTTTCAGATTCGTATTTCATATCTGTATTACCCTTGCGAAGGTTTTAGAACCTTCGCAAGGGTACACCTTCTGTGCTCGACCACTACTTCTCTTTCCAACCTTTTTTCCCGATAAGGGGAACAAATTTAAACCCAAGCGACTCCACCGATTCAAACTGATCACCCGAACGAGTTATTACTCGAATTGATTGGGTTTCTAAGTCTCCAACCGGAATCACAAGCCGCCCGCCGTCGGCAAGCTGGTCAAGTAACGGCTGAGGCACTTCCGGAGCTGCCGCTGTGACAACTATCCCATCGTACGGCGCATATTCATTCCATCCTACTGTTCCGTCTCCGCAGCGTGCCGCTACGTGGTACCCTAATTTTTCTAACAGCTTGCGTGCTTCTAATTGCAATTCCACATGCCGCTCGATGGTAAACACGCGGCATCCCATTTCAGCAAGAACGGCTGCTTGATAACCTGAACCGGTCCCAATCTCCAGCACTTTTGAATCCTTTCCGACTTGTAATCTCTCTGTTTGAAATGCTACTGTGTATGGCTGAGAAATTGTTTGTCCGTGTGCAATCGGCAGGGCACTATCGTCATACGCACGATTCATAAACGCCGGCAGAACAAATTGTTCACGCTCTACATTCCGCATCGCTTTCAAGAGTTGTTCATTCTTGATACCGCGCTGACGCAGCAGCTCAATCATTTCAGCTCGCTCTTTTTCAAATCGATTCATTCATAATTCCGGAGAATAACCTTGATAAAATTCACTGTTGTTGTCCAGTGTGTCATATAACTTTTTTCAACGCCATAGATCGTCTGCACAGGAACGAATTCTAATTTAAAGCCGCGCCGCGCCGCTTTAATCAGAAATTCTGTCTCTGCTTCATAGCCGGTCGTTTCGAGTTTAATGCAGTCGATAACGGATCGGCGCATCAGTCGAAAACCGCATTGACTATCTTTAATTTTCACTCCAGTTCGCAATCCTACCAGCGCTGATGTAATTGTGTTAGAAATTTTTCGGTGTATCGGCATTCGAGTTCCGATTTTTTCACGCCAGCCGATGACAATATCTGCGTTCGTTTTTTGTTGAACAAGAAGAAATTTTGGAACCTCCTCCGGCTGATGCTGTAAGTCGGCGTCCATCGTTATAATAAATTCAATGCCGGTTTGTTTGTTGAAGTAATCAAAGCCGGTCTGAAGTGCAGCGCCTTTGCCTCGATTCTTTTCATGCCGAAGAACAACTGCTCCAACGGAAGCTGCACCTTCATGCGTTTGGTCCGTCGAGCCGTCATCGACAACAACGATCTGCACCTCGCCAATCGCAGTACGCACCCGACGTACGAGTTCTGCCAGTGACCACTCTGCATTGAACGCTGGAATAAGAATCGCGATTGTTTTGGTTATGAATCCCATCTCAAGGTATTTCCGGCAGACCGGCAGATTTCAATGCATCGCTGACCATTGCCACACGTTTCATTTCTTTTACATCGTGCACGCGGATGATGTTGGTGCCGTTCAAAATAGATGCTGTGACTGCAGCGGCAGTCCCTTCCATTCGCTCGCTCGGCGGTAAATTCAAAATCGCGCCAAGAAATGATTTTTTTGATACTCCCACTAACAACGGATATCCAAGAGACGTTAAAGATTTTAATTCCTTGAGCAGCTGAATGTTGTGTTCATACTTTTTTCCAAACCCTATCCCTGGATCAACAATAATTTGTTTGATACCGGCTTTCACTGCCGCATCAACACGCTCCTGCAGGAACTGTTTTACCTCTTCGGTTACATTCTTATAACTCGGATTCAGCTGCATCGTTTTGGGTGTACCTTGAATATGCATTACTACAACGCTCGCTTTATGTTTCGCTACGATCGATGCCATCTTCCCGTCAAATGTCATCGCACTAATATCATTGATAATGACTGCTCCAGCTTGCAATGCAGCTTCCGCCACATCTGACTTGCAGGTATCGATAGAAATAGGAACGTCTACTTTTTTTGCCAGCGATTCGATAACTGGAATGACTCTCCGTATTTCTTCTTCTATCGAAACCGATTCTGAACCTGGTCTTGTTGATTCTCCGCCGACATCAATAAAATCCGCACCGTCTTCCGCTAGCTTCTTTCCATGTGCAATTGCCTGTTCGACATCCAGATAACGCCCGCCATCTGAAAACGAATCCGGTGTCACATTTAAGATTCCCATCACATGCGTTCGCGATGCAAGATCGTATTCAACCGCGCCAAAGCGATATCTGAAATTCATTTCCTATCCTGTAACGTAATTATGTAGCGTGATTCTTCTCTCTTGAGGAATACAATTCCTCCAATCTTTAAAAATAAATCAGGGAGATATCTGAAATCTATAATCCCTCTAGTTGCTAAACGCCGAAAGCGTTTAACGTTTGTAATACTAGATTTAAAAAAGAAATATACAACTCCAGTGGAGTTGAACACCTATGGTGTTCATATATTTAGATGTTTTCTATTTACAAACGTCCAGCTCCTGACAGAGATGACAAATATCTTTTATGATTCAATTATTTTCAAACTCAGCAATGAATAGCTTTCAGCAAACAGTTCTTACCATAGCAATCGCATGAGTGCAATGCCGACAGCTTTCACTCCCCAAATCATATTCGCCGGTTCCCTATCTGTGGTGAACACAGGGATATCCAACGATGAATGATAATACGGTGAATAGTCAATCGTTACAGAATCGGGATTTCCTTTCCATGCCTTCGACAACCATCCTCGCGTTTGCCGCATGGATTTAGGTTCATTCCATGCCGCCGTGAAAACTGTAATCGATGGAATATTTTCTTCAGACACATCTAAATAATCAAGATACTTAGGCAGAAAGACATAGGAATCAGTACCGCCTTGAGATGGATTCGTCGTTGCTTCTTTCCAAAATCCATTTCTCCCAACATATTCCTCGCCGATTTTTTCAAAGAGCTTTAACAAGTTGTAATTGTGCGGTACATCGTTCCCTTCAAAGTAGAGACACTTCCGCGTTTTTCCAATTCCAATTTCATCATAGTTGATGACACCACGGATATTTTTTAATTCCTTTGCATGCTGTGTAATATACTTGCCTGCCGAATAATATTCACTTCCCCATACAACAAACCGAATGCTGTGCTTCGGTAACGGAAGAGTTTTATGATTCACCAAGACCTTGAGAATGCGTGCCACTTCTAATACTCCCGATTCTCCAGAGGCATTATCATCTGCGCCGGGACCGCCGGAATCGGAATCACCATGGGCACAGACGATATAATATTCATCCGTTTGTCCTTGAAGCGTTGCAACGACCGTTTTCGGATTCCCCTGCGCTATCGTTGTCCTGCATGAATATTTTATTGAAACATATATTCCTTTCGCTAGTTCTTCGCGCAGCCGCTGACCGGCTATATTAGGAATGTCGAAAACGGGAATTGGGTTCTTATTAGATTCCTTGAGAGTAGAAATCATGGCCCAATTGGAATATGCCGATGAACTTACACGTACATAACTTAAGATGCAGCGCGCTCCTGCATCGACTAATTTATCGTACATTGTTTCGGATGGATGTTGATCTATCAGTACAGCACCTTTGCCAATCATTTCCTCGTCAATATCACGAATGGACTTTATGAACGTCAGACGAACAGTATCCTGCTTTGCAGAAGGCGAATATCCTGCAAGCCATTCATGTTGAATAAGCCCGCTGAGTCGTTCCGGCTGTTCAATTCTCAAATCCCAGTCATCGTTGGAGTACACAAGCTTTTGAGGATCTCTCACCATATCCGGTTTGAAACCATAACTTTTAAATTTATTGAACACAAACGACGCTGCTTTGTCCCCTGATTTTGTTCCGCCAAGCCGATTACCGCATTTCACCAAATCGCGTACGGTTTGTTGAAGGCGTTTTTGTGAAACCTTGGAAACGAATTTTGTTTCACTTGATGATTGCGCTTGAAGTAGTGAAATCGCACTTACACAGAATATGATTGCAGAAACAAACCAGCGTTGATGTGCCATTGAGTAAGAACCGAAAATGTCGAAGGAAAAAGTTTGCTGTGCAATAATACCGAAATCTTCCGAGAGGAGCAATGGAGCGTAAAATAATTTAAAATGAAGGGTTTATGAAGAGATGAAAGAAACTTTACATAACGTGTTTCTCACTATCCTTGCAATACATTTTCTTCACGGGGTGAGGAGAATCGATAGTGAAAAATCCCTGAAACGATGGGATGCATCAAACGTTCAGCATTCCCTGAACAATTTTAGGCATATCATCTGGAGGGAATGATACTTTATCCATAATTTTTGTGCGCCCGAGCGCTTTGTTGCTGACCTGTAATAATTCCGAAGGATAATTTGTTATGAGCAATGCGGGAATGTCAATGCCTTGGTTGCGCGCCGATCGAATAATCGCAATTCCATTGGTACCAGGCAGAAGGTAGTCACAGATCATGATATCGAACCTTTCCTGCAAGAGTTTCTTGATTGCCGAATCCCCATCGATACAGAAGGAACAATTAAATCCCGCCCTGCGCAATGTTGACATCAGTACTGATCGATACACATGATCATCTTCTATAATGAGAATTCTTTTTTCTTTTTGTTGAGCGTTGATCATCTTGATAACATCCCTGTAGTAAACTCACATAGTGTACAAAAAAAATGCTGATTTACAAAATCAATCTATATCATTTTCTCCTTCTCTTCACCTTTTTACTCCTAACTTCAAATATATCAGGCGTTTCTGTTCTGTATTATTTATCGCATCAGAAAAAGTCAGAACGCTGCATTCGCTTCAAATAGAGCAATCCCATAGCAACTATTGTAACCCAGCCCTGCACCTTGACGTCACCTTGAAATAATTTTTGTTCGACTTCTTCGATTGTGAATTCTACAAGCTCCATCTCTTCTAGATCGTCTATAATCGGCTCCCCCACCTTGTGCGTATCAAGCGCAATGAAGAGATGCCCTTTGCCTCCACCGTGATTACCGTTCACGGGAAAGCTGCCTAAAGGGATCCATTGTAAAGCCTCGCAACCCATCTCTTCCCGCAGCTCTCGCTGTGCTGCAGCAAGCGCATCTTCCCCTGGCTCAAGATATCCGCCAATGGGAGCAAGGGAAGTCCCATCGACAGCGTATTTTATCTGATGAAAAAGTAAAATTGTATTCCGGTCAGTCACGGGAAGAACAAGAACATAATCAGGTGAAATAATCCATGGCCAATCTTTTATGACTTTACCATCCGGCAATTCAATGGTATGTTGTTCTATTCGTAAGAACTTGTTGAAATCAAGAATTGTCGTTTTTTCAAGAGTTTTCCATTGATGCATAAAATGTCCGATGTATAAAAGAATTCACACCTATAAGTGAAGGTATCATTAATTTTCTAATAAAACGATCACCACCTACACTATATCAACCTATAAATCACAAATAAAAAGTCCGGCACCGTTCCGTTAGCATCAAGGAATAATGTAGGACTTATATTTACTGAAAACTGATAACTTACAACTGATAACTGATTACTTTAGCTTCAGATTCCGTTCGTTGATCCTTCCCCAATGCAGATATGCTTTGTGGCTAACGTCGTCCTGTCCGCTCGACAAGTCCGTTCGACAGCCGGAGGCTTAAAATTGAATCACGCAAAGCGTGATACATTATCAGGCTTCCAGCTGTCGGAATCGACGATCGCAGTCTGACGACCATTTTGCCCGCCAGAACACGTAGCGGGCTGGTTGGGCGGATGGCTCGGTCTTTCGCCTTCCACAATCATTCGCCTATATTTCATTTCTAAGCTACCCTTGGAAGGTTTCTCGGCTTATACTCTGTAACCTTCCGAAGGGCTGGAAGTGGCAAAGCCATGCCTTTGGCACCTGATAATGGAACACGCACAGCGTGTTTCTACTTTATCACTTCCCACAGGTTACGCGGATCACTTCTCATCCAGCACTTCCCGTGTTAATTTCAGAATTTCTTCGAAAGTGTACGGTTTCAAGATAAATTTTTTCACACCGGCTTTGAGAAGTTCCGATTTCATTTCAGGGTCAAGAAAACCAGTCGCAACGATGATCTTTACGTCCGGATTGATCTTCTTAATGAGATTAATTTCTTCCACACCGGTCATTCCGGGTAATCCGAGATCGGTAAACACCATGCTGATTTCCTTCTGCCGTTCCCTATAAATTTTCACGGCTTCTGGACCATCTGCAGCAGAAAGGACTGTGTACCCTTTGGCAGCAAGTGATATCTGGATAAACGCCATCAGCGTTTCTTCATCTTCTACTACTAACACTGTTTCTGTCCCGCCTGGAATTTCTTTTACATTTTCTTGGATGTCTGTTGGTGCCGGCATGATAGCTGACGGCACGGGTAAATACAATCGGAATGTTGTGCCCTTTCCAAGTTCACTTTCCACCTCAACAAATCCTTTATGGGTTTTTACAACACCAAATACCACTGCCAATCCTAAACCGGTTCCCTTTCCTTTCTCTTTTGTTGTGAAGAACGGCTCAAAGATTTTTTGTTGGATCTCGTCGGTTATTCCTTCACCGGTATCGCCAACCTCGATGCAGACATAACTGCTCGCAAGAACATCCGGATGCTGATTACGTAAACTTATACCGGATACCATGCGAGTATTGATGGTAAGAACACCGCCGCTTGACATCGCATCACGTGCATTCACACAAAGATTCAGTAATGCTTGATGCAACTGTGAGCGATCTGCAATTATGAAAGGAATTGCGTTATCACAATTCTGCGAATAGGTAAGAACCTTGGGGAACGTTTCTTGGATCATCGTCATGATTTCCACAACAAGATCATTCACATCTACTGGGCTGAATTCCGTTTCCGATTTTCTGGCAAATGTCAATATCTGCTTGACAAGTGTTTTGCCGCGGTCCACGGCTGTTATGATAGTATCAACAGCGAGGGCTAACTTCTTTGCATCATCTTTAAACCGCTTGATGCTTGTGATGAATGCCAGTATGATTCCAAGAATATTATTAAAATCATGCGCGATCCCTCCGGCAAGCGTTCCCAAACTCTCCAACTTTTGCATTTGCCGTATTTGATCTTCTAACAGCTTACGCTCTGTGATATTTTCGACTGTTCCATCGTAATACAGAGTTTTGCCTTGAGAATTGCGGATCGCCCGGGCACTTTCCAGTATAAATATGACAGTGCCATCCTGTCGAATCCATTTTGAATCATAACCATTGACCTCGCCTTCTCTTTCGATCTTTTCAAGAAATTCTTTACGTTGAGAAGTTGAATCGAAACCGTTTTGTTCAAGGTTCCTTTCAACAATTTTTTCAAAAGATTCAAAACCAAGCATTTTTACTAATGCCGGATTTGCCAACAGTATTTTTCCATCGGGGGTCGTTCTATAAAGACCGATAGTGGCATTCTCGTAGAGTGAACGAAAACGCAACTCACTTTCCTGTAGCGCTTCCTCTGCCCGTTTGCGCTCGGTAATATCACGATCGATGCTAATCGTGTATCTTTTTTCTTTTACGGTCAATGGCACAGCTGTGTATTCAACAATATTATCTTTTCCATCGGGCCGAATCCAGCTAAAGCGTCCAGCGAAAATAATACCATGCCCAATAGAATATGTATTATCTTCGCTCAATGACTTCGCGATATTCTGCGTGTTTCCGAGTTTCAGTAATTCTTCACGACTACGCCCTGCCATCTGAGCATAGTGCTCATTACAATCTATAAGCCGCCGCTGAATTGGATCGTCGGCTTCCTCAAAGATACAGAGACCATCAAAAACATTCTCAAAAACCAAGCGAAGTTTTTGTTCAGACTCCTGTAGCGCTTCCTCCGCCTGCTTGCGCTCGGTGATGTCCTGTCCATGAGTAATGGTGGCAATTATTGTTTTACTATCTGCAGAATAAATATTTGCTGTATTCCATAAGACAGTGCGAACACTCCCATCCTTACAGCGAACAGGCATCTCGACAGATATCAGGTTTTTTCCGTTTGATATCCTTGAAATAAGAGTTGATATTTCTTTTCGCTTATCATAAGAAAAAAGCATTACCGGATTCTTACCAAGAACATCGTACATAGTATATTTCGTTAACCGTTCAAATGCCAGATTGAACTTAGTGATCTTGTTATTATTGTCCCAAACCATTATTGGCGCATTAGCAAAACTAAGCAGGTTTTCAAGATAGTCCGTGGTTTCCCGTAACGCTTCCTCCGCTCGCTTGCGCTCGGTGATATCGTGCATGCTGCCTATGATTTTTTCAGGTCGCCCTTCAGCATCAAATTTAATCGTTGCAGAAATGGAACAAGGGATAAACGAACCATCCCGGTTCTTAAGTCGGACTTCGAAATCAGTGACACTGCCTGTTTTCTGAATCGCTGCTAGAAGTGTATCGCGGTCATTGGTGTTAGGATAGAATTCGTACATCGATTTCCCTATTAAATCCGTCCGATTGTATTGTCCCTTCGAAATAAGCTTGACAGATGGACTGACTTCAAGTATTGTGCCATCTAGCAAAGTTTCATAATACACATCCTGCACATTTTCAAAAATAGAACGATACTTTTCTCCACTCTTTTTTAGTTCTTCTTCTGCCCGTTTGCGTTCGGTGATATCAGTGGCAATTCCCACGAACGCGATATCTTGTCCCTTCTCATCTCGAACAAAGGATGTCGAGAGAGAAACCGGGAATTCGCGGCCGTCCTTCGTCCGATTCATTATCTCACCGCTCCAACCTCCAGCCAATGTCGCTGCGTGAATACCGGAAGCAGCAATGGGAGGATTGTTTGGTGACCGCACTACATTGATGTTCTTTCCCAGAATTTCGTTTTCGGTATAACCATACGTTTTCAGAAATGCGTTGTTGACGAAGAGAACAATATCATTCAAATCCGTTATACTTACACACTCGGCGACACTTTTCAGTGTATGGGCAAGAAGGGTGATCTGTTTCTCTGCCCGTTTGCGTTCGGTGATGTCGTCAGAGATGCCTAATAAGTATTTCGTGACACCATCAGTGCCCTTGATACAGATCTTCCTGGTATGCAACAGCCGCTGGCCTTTCTTGGCTGTCATGATGGGTTCTTCCGGGATGTCCAGCATGCCGGTTTCTCCATCGAGGACTTCTCGGTCCTTAGCCATGAAATGAGCCGCTTGCTCGGGAGGGAAAAGGTCTAGGTTGTTCTTTCCGAGCAAATCTTTTCGGTCATAGCCCAGAAGCTCCTCGCCAGCGCGATTGAATACGACAAACCTCAGGTCTGTTGCCTCTTTGAGGAAAATCATGAGCGGGACATTTTCCACAACCGCTTCGATGAGTGCGTTCGATTCCTTCAGTTCCTCCTCCGATTGCTTGCGTTCGGTGATGTCATGGAAATTAATAAGTAAATATTTTTTCTCGGCAATTGTGAGAATGGCAGGACGAAGATCTGTAAAAAAAATACTTCCCTCTTTGCGCTTAAATCTAATATCACTGCGAAGACCCTCTTCTCCTTTGCTAAACTTCCCGATCTGGTCGTTTATAAAAGCCAGATCCTCACTGGGATGTATATCGTCGATATCCAGATTCAAAAATTCTTCTTGAGTATAGCCCAGCATTTTCATACACATAGCATTACACATGAAGAATTTTCGAGCGTTCAGGTCAACAAGAAACATCCCGTCGCTCGCGTTGTTGAAAATAGCCCGGAACTTACCTTCTGACTTTTTTAACTCCTCCTCCGCCTGTTTGCGTTTGGTGACGTCACGCGAGACTACCACGACCTTGATCGTGTTTCCATTCTCATCGCGAATCACGCTCCCCTGTGACTCGATGTAACGAACGGAGCCATCTTCGAGCAAGAACCGATACTCCGAGCGCTGTCCGATTCCTGTTCTTACCGTTTCCTGAAATATGCGCCTAATCTTTTCCCGGTCTTCGGGATGTATCTCTTGAAAGGAATCTGTTCCTCGAAGCGATTCCGGATCGCCAAGTATGGATTTGTACGATGGGCTGCTATAGATTCTCTTTCCCTCAAGATCAAGTACGGCGATGAGGTCGGTGGCATTTTCTGCAATGAGTCGAAATCGCTCTTCACTCTGTCGAAGCTGTTCTTCCGCCCGCTTGCGTGCGGTATTGTCGCGGATATTGCACTGAATAAATTTTACCTTGTCAACTAAAATGACCTCTGTATCTATAGTGAGGCCCGCTTTGTTTTTTACAGATATGTTGTTGTAATACACTACGCCATCTTTTTCCAATCTTGACAACGCCTCTTGAAAGTCTTTATCATCTTTCACAACTCCGATTCCCCAGAGTTTATTTTTCGAGAACTCCTCTTTTGAATAACCCAGCAATTTCTGGGCATATGCGTTAGCATTAAGAATGTCACCTTGTGATCTATGAACAACCAATAATCCATCCTGCGATGTTTCAAAGGCGCCGCGATAATAATCCTCGGAAGCATCCGATTCTTCTTGTAATCGCATACCTTCGGTGATGTCCTGTTGAGTGTGCTTATATTTCTCCCGCAGGGTTTCCATTTTATTCACTTTCCTGCGAATAGATTCCAATTCTTTAATCAGTTCGTTCTTCGTTTTCCGATCACCCTTCATATATCTTCCCCTCCTCCGATGGTACTGTGTTTTACATATTCAGACTCTATCACAAACGCTGCCGATCTAAGAACAAAACCGATTGTGACCCATCATTACGCTGCAGACATGTCGCATAACGACGCTAACCTTTCGATCACTTCAATCGCTTGTTCGAACTCAGTTGTTTTATCAAAGAAATATTCGACGCCGAGTTGCTTGCATAATTCTCTATGAGGGATAGTTGCAAAGCTTGTAAGCACAAGCACTGTCGTAGACAAGTTATTTTTCTTGATATTCCTTATCACATCGAAACCATTTACTTTTGGCATACGCAGATCGAGAATAACCAGATCCGGTTTCAATTTCTGAATTGATGTAATCGCATCCTCGCCGTCGCTCGCCACGCCAACAACTTTGGCATTGTGAATTTGGGAAACCATTTTGACAAGTCGATTCAGTATGACAGAAGAATCATCTGCAATGAATATTCGCATGAACGTCACCTCTTTTGTTAACAATAGCTTACACGAATGTAACATCAAGCGGTATAGTAAAAAATGTGATTTTCCTGTCGTATTATTAACAATGGGCTAAAGTAGTTTTATATGATTGGTTCTTGCTATTAACGTGAGAAACGAAAGAAGATAGGTCGAGGTGAATGAAAAGCTAATGAGAAGTATAGAATTAGCAGATTCGGTTCAAGTCATATATATGTACAGTACATGACGTGGGGTATTCAAGCCGGTACTCTCAATATCCTTTCGAATCCCGCACAACCGGGAGTAGAGTCCGACTCGTAGTCGGACACATATTAGTCCCTCTATTTTTCGTCCAGCTACGAGCTGGACTCTACAGGCATATCTATCGGCAACTCGGGATCGTCGAAAGGACAAGAGAAGCTAGAGATCAATCTTTCCTCTTATCAAGATTCCCTGCCCCCCGGCTTGACCGTTGGAACAAAGTGCAGGTACCTGTAACACACAGGCGGGCCTCCTAACACACATTGAATATATTGCTATGTCAATTATTCGCTCAGATGGTTTTCGAACAAGTAGCGAACAAGTTCTGCGTTTGTTCTCAAGTGCATTTTTTCCAGAATATGCAATCGATGGGTGTTTACAGTACTCACACTTAAGTTTAACTCTTCAGCAATCTGCGTAACAGTTATCCCGGAACCAATTAAAAGCAGAATTTGAAATTCTCTATCAGAAAGACTCTTATGTGTGGGTTGTTTTTGGTCGTCCTGAAGATAATCGGTTAGTTCCTGCTTAAGCGTTAGACTGACGTATTGTTTCCCTGCCATCACAGTCCGAATTGCCAAAAACAGCTCATCTGCTGCGCCGTTTTTTGTAATGTACCCATCAGCGCCATCCTTCATAGCGCGGAGTGCATACCGCTCCTCCGGATACAGACTCAATATAATTACATGCATCTTGGGATGTCGAGCTTTCACTTCTTTCAAGACGTCAAGTCCGCTTTTGTCGGGAAGAGCAATGTCCAGTAAAAGTACATCACATTGGCATTTATCTAACTTATCCAGTGCCTCGTTGCCGCACTGTGCTTCGCCGACGATTGTAAGATCAAATTCTGTACATAGAATTTTTTTCAATCCCTCGCGGATAAGAACATGATCGTCGACAATGAAGATTTTTGTCATAGCTTCATATTTCCTATGTATCTTTTTCCATTATTTCTGTGGTGTCGGGAATTTGTTCCCGACACTCCTGCAAGTCACTTTGCAACTGAGGTTGGCCAAAAAGTGTACAAATAACGGTAGTCGAAACCTTCAGGTTTCGTTTTCAGATAATAAATGAAGACGAAAGTCTTCGACTACCAAGTTTTCGGTACTTTTTGGACAACCCCAGCATTTTTTTGTTTTCGTGGCGTCAGGAGTTTGCTCCTGATGCACCAAACAGCATACCACCTCAACAAAATTCCGGAAAATCTCTTTGACCGACAAGAAGCCTGCCTGCGTTTCACTACGGCAAACAAGCCCGCCACAAAACACGGCAGGTAAGTAAATCCGGACGGCACTCATAGTGATATTGGTTTCAGGAGTTACCTCTTGGCACACATAACAGCATCCTATATTACTCTACTCTTTTATTACTCCCCTTCTCTCCTGACGACACAATTGACTATAAAGGCAGCCGGACTATTATTGTTGTTCCTTCATCGGCAATTCCACTGATTTTGAGTTGCCCGCCAAGAGCCAGGGCGCGTTCGCGCATGCCAATAAGACCAAACGAATTGGCTTTTGACTGTTCATTAAGTGTAATTCCACGCCCATTATCTTTAATTTCAAAGACAAGCATTTCATCATCCCTTCGAAGAGCACTTTTCACAATGGTAGCATGAGCGTGGCGTAAAATATTTGTAAGGACTTCTTGATAGATTCGAAAAAGAGCAATGGATTTTTTAGAATCGATTTGAATATCTCCTGCAGATGATTGGAACTCACAGGAAATACCCGTGCGCGATTCAAACCCCTCTGTTTCCCATTCGAGAGCCGCCAGAAGCCCTAGGTCATCAAGCATTTGCGGACGCAGATCGGCTATTATTTCCCAGATTAACCGACTCATTTCATCTATAAGCTTTTTTGCAGATTTCAGTTCTCCAGCAATGTATGGACGGGAAATATCCTGCTTTTCGTCAGAGATTGTACGCAGCAAGAGTGACAAGTCCATTTTCAACGCAGTCATTGATTGTCCAAGCCGGTCATGAAATTCCCGGGCTAAATGATTCCGTTCTTCTTCACGGATATTCTGCAAATGATCGGCAAGCATGTGAAGCTCTTTATGGGATTTGTTGATCTCCTCCTCCGCCCGCTTACGTTCGGTTATGTCTTGGTTAACTACAATTGCACCTTGAATATTTCCGAGGGCATCGAGAACCGGGGCAGTGTAATTGAGAATCGTTTTCTTTCTGCCGTCGAAAGCATCTATCTCCAGCAGTTCGTCAACAATCGTCACTTTATCCATGATGGTGTGCGCCAGCGCCCAGTCATCCGGTGCCAATTCTTCTCCGGACGGAAGTCGTCGACCCTTGAATACTCCGTATTCGGACGGGGTCACTTTAGGCTCTGCACCCCATATCTTCACTCCTGCAGGATTCCCGCGCAGGAGCTTTCCATCTTTGTCGGCAAACCAGAGCCCCACAGGAAGTATGTCAAAGACCTTCTGCAGAATGCTTTCGCGATTTCTTAGTTCTTCCTCTGCCCGCTTACGCTCGGTGATATCAGTAAAGAGGACACCCACTCTTTGACTTCCATCCCCGCCGATGCGGAAGGCAAACACATCATAATACCTCTGCATCGCAATGGCTGGGTTCTCAAAACGAATGGCTTCGCCCGTTCGGGCCACTTTCCCATAGATTTCAAACCAATGTGCGTCATGATTGGGAACCATCTGACGGATCGTCTTTCCTAATGCTTGTTGGAGCCCTGTATGTTTCTCGAACGCCTGATTGATTTCCACAAAACGGTAGTCAACCGCCATACCGTCTGGGTCATAAAGCATTTCGACAACGCAAAAGCCTTCATCTATTTTCTCGAACAGGCTGCGATACCGTTCCTCGCTTTCTCGCAATGCCTTCTCTGCTTGCTTGCCTGCCTGTTCGGCAGACAGGCGTTCGGTGATATCCTGTTGAGTGTGCTTCCGTTTCTCCAGCAGATTTTCCAATTTCTTCACTTTCCTACGAACAGATTCCAATTCTTTAATCAGTTCGTTCTTCGTTTTCCGATCACTCTTCATACATCGTGTCCTCCCGTTTGGAGTTTAGTTCGAGACACTGTGACCATATCATAAGAAAGGTAGACGAAAATCAGGAGGAAAACATATCCGAAGCGGTGTCTTTTGTGGTTAGCATTTTTCATGGATGGAATCCTTTAACTTAGCACGTCTGAAGGTTACATATAAAAACATAAATGCCCTGCCTCGATGCTATAGGTTGACCGATGCAGGACAAATATTCTTGGAAAAGTAAACTTGAAATTAAATGCGTTGAAATTATTCTTCGCCAATGCGATGGAGCACAAGTCAACAACCTGATAAAGACTAGTTTTGAATGCATACTCCTCCACTTTTTAAAACCAGTACATGTAGTTCCAAGCTGCCGTAATTCTTCGATCGCTTGTTAAAGAGAGAGAATCCGTCCCTGTAAAAATCCGCAAAATCTCTCTCAGATTTCCAATAAAACATACCGATGATTATACGAATCAGGAATAGTCCAAAAGGATGAAAAAAGGATTAATTCTTTTGGAAGAGCCGAATATTTGACAATAGACTGAACGGAATCTGCGATAGTTCAAATTATGGCAAAATTGAGGATAAAGACTCGAGAGAAACAAATTCTATGATGGTTAAATATGAAGTCAGAACTGCACACAACAAAGCTTGATTCTTTGTCTACAGAACCGGGCTTTTATGATGATTGAAAATGCGGAACTTTTACTGCTTTTACTTCCCAACAACGAGCTACTTATTCTTTTCCTCTTCCCTCTCACTGTCGCTGACCAAAAAGAAAGAAAATGTCACCCCGAACTCCTGCCTGCCGAAGTGCATCAGCACGCAGGCAAGTGTTTCGGGGACAAATTTTTTACAAAAAACAGATGCTGAAACGAGTTCAGCATGACAACTCTGGACTTTTTAGACAACCTCAGCACATTGGCGATTCATTTCTCATCCAGCACTGCCCGTACCACTTTCAGAACCTTTTTGGCGTTATATGGTTTGAAAAGAATATTTTGTATACCAGCCTTCTGGAATTCCAATTTAATTTCTGGAGCAAGGTAACCGGTGGCAACAACGATTCGTGCGCTCGGGTTCAGTAGTTTTATCCGTTTACACAAATCCATTCCGGACATCTTGGGCAATCCGAGATCGGTAATGACCAATGCGATATCTTTGTTCCGATCCTCATAGATTTTCGCTCCCTCCATTCCATTATCTGCGGATAACACCGTGTATCCCTTTTCACTCAGTATTTTCAGAAGAGGTATCCTTAGATTCAACTCATCTTCCACAACCAACAATATTTCTTTCCCACCGGGAAGTTCTTCTATCGTTTCTCCCACCTCAATGCTCATGGGCGCTGCCGCTTCCGATGCTGGAATATACATTCGGAAGGCCGTTCCCTTGCCAAATTCGCTTTCCACGTCGACAAATCCTTTATGGGTTTGAACAATGCCAAATACAACTGCCAATCCTAATCCGGTTCCCTTTCCTTTCTCTTTTGTTGTAAAGAATGGTTCAAAGATTCTTTTACGGATCTCGTCCGTCATCCCTTCGCCTGTATCAATAACCTCTATGCAAACATAACTGCCTTCAAGAGCATCCGGAGGCAAATTATGCAAACTTGTGTCGGATACCATTCGAGTATTGATAGTTAGTACGCCCCCATTCGGCATAGCATCGCGTGCGTTCACACAGAGGTTCAGCAGAGCTTGGTGCAATTGCGAGCGATCGGCGTTAATTATAGGAATATCCTTGTCGAAATTCTGCGAATAGGTAAGAACTTTCGGGAACGTTTCAATGATCATCGTCATAATTTCCATGACGACTTCCGTAACATTCACCGGACCAAATTCCGTACCTGATTTTCTCGCGAAGGTCAATATCTGGTCAACAAGAGTTCTGCCGCGATCTACGGCTTTGATTATAGTATCAGTTGCGTGGTCTACTTGCTTGGTATCGCTTTTAAATCGCTTTATGTGTGCGCTGTATGCCAATATGATTCCAAGAATATTGTTGAAATCATGCGCAATACCGCCTGCAAGAGTTCCTAATCCATCTAACTTTTGCATTTGACGCAACGCGTCTTCCGCCTTTCTGCGTTCAGTAATATCATGAGCAACTCCTTGCAGACCAATTACTTTCCCTTTCTGTATTATAGGATATTCGTATGCTTCCAGTAAAATTGGATTTCCATTTGCATGACAAACTTCTAAAAGAGTAGGTTCTTTAGAGAATTCTCCCCGAAGATGAGCAAACGTTTTCTCTTTTGCATTTTGATTAAATTGGGCTTTAGTGATAAACCAATCTTTCCTCTTTAACCAAATATCGGCTGAGTACCCTGTTATTTGTTCAACTGTTGGAGACACGTAGGTGGTATTTGCGTCAACATCCTGTGTATAGAAAAAGAGGTGAGGTGTTCCCTCAACGATTGCCCTCATCCTTTCTTCACTTTCGCGTAAGGCATCTTCCACTTGCCTTTGCTCAGTAATATCGCGTGTAGCTACCATCCGTACCGATTTGTCTTTATAGATGATCCGCTTCGCGAAAATTTCAAGCAACATTCTTGTTCCATCTGCCCGTAGAGCAGGAGTCTCGAAGCGCCCTTCTATTCCTAAGGCAATACGTTCGCGGAGACGGTCATGCATTTCGATCGGTGCAAATTCAAGCATGGATATGCCGATGGATTGTTCTCGCGTATATCCAAACATTTGACACATTGCTTCGTTCACTTCTACGATTATTCCTTTGTCTAAGATGACAATCCCCTCAACCGTAGCTCCCCATAGTTCGCGGAACTGGGATTCACTTGCACGCAGCGCTTCTTCTGCCTGCTTGCGTTCGGTGATATCAGAGATGATTCCGTGCCAAAGTGTGCCGCCATCCGCCATCCGCTCCGGATGCGCCTGACACCAGCGCCAGCGAAGACCTTGCCGCGGAAGATTAACCCTGAATTCGCTATAGAACTCATCCAACGTCCTGGCTGATTCCTGAATGGCGTTTGCAACATAGTCGTAATCGTCCGGGTGCAAACGACCGAAAACCGGAGTCGCGTCTTCCCGCACTTCTTCGGGCGTCACTTCATAGATGTCATTTATGCCAGGGCTTGAATAAGGAAATGCGGAATGCCCATCCGGAAATAACCGGTACTGATAAATAACGCCGGGTACCAGGCGGGAAAGGTTTGTCAGCAGATCGCGGCTTTGTGTCAGTTGTTCCTCCGCTTGTTTACGCTCGGTGATATCTCTTGTAATGCTTAGAATATGTTGAATTCCATCTAAAACAATAATGGAAGCAGACATCATCCCATATTTTATTTCACCGGCCTTAGAACGAAACCGGGCCACAAGGTTTTCTACTACTCCGTTTGTCTTCAAACCTTCTAGCAGTTTATTTCTATCGCCCAGATCAACCCAAATATTTGTTTCAATGGAAGTTTTACCAAGAATATCTTCTTCGGTATAACCCATAATACGAGTGAAACCTTGATTTATAGAAACATACGCACCGTCGTTCAATCGATTGATATTGATAGAATCTGGACTCGTCATGAACGCTTTTCTAAATTTTTCCTCACTGTTACGCAGTGCATCCTCCGCCCGCTTGCGGTCGGTGATATCTGAAATAATTCCTCCAAGCAGAGGTTGACTCTCGGGAATGGCAATTTTGAATTTTTGAGTGTAAAAAATATGTTGCTCCCCTTGTCTGTCGATCCATATTTCCTCATAATTCGTATACCCTTTTTCCATCGCCTCGGCGTCTTTTTGAATCATAAGGTCAGCAACTTCGGGAGGGAATATTTCCTTAGGCTTTTTGCCCATCCAATCATTTATGGGAAACAGCGAGTTATATTTTTCGTTAGCAAATATTGGCCTAAATTCATGATCTTTGATAAGAATAAGTGCTGGAACAAAATTCATAAAAGCAGTAAGTTGTGCTTCGCTTTGGCGCAGCGCCCCTTCCGCCCGCTTGCGTTCGGTTACGTCCAATGCAAGAACAAACATTGCTTTGTGCCCTTCGAATGCGATTTCATGTCCGGTGATTTCTACATCGATCAGGGAATCATCTTTTTTGCGATGCCTTGCCGTACCAACCTTTCTCAACTGTTCAGTATGCTTCTTCAGTACTTCTTGAAGATACGGTATATCTTCGGGAGGCCGTATGTCTTTTATCGTCATACTTAGAAATTCCTCACGCGAATAACCGTAGTGGTCAATTGCAAAATCATTCACCGCAAGAAAAGCGAGTGTGTCAATATTGTATACCCACATAGGTACCGGATTATTTTCAAATATCAGCCGATATTTTTCTTCGGAAGATCTCAACGCTTCTGCTGCCTTCTTACGCTCAGTAATGTTGCTTACAATGTGGACTGCGCCATCGTACTGGCCAGTTGCATCCAGAATTGGATCTACCAAAACTTCAAACCAACCTTTTCCGATTTGTAATTCCAAGCTCTCGCGATGCAGACTTTTTTTAGCCCGTTGAACAGGGCATTCGGGAATCGGCTGCGTCGTTCCGTACACGATTTCCCAGCAGTGTTTGCCGATTACGTCTTCGTTTGAACGCTGGAAGATAAATTCCGACGTTCTATTAGAGCGAATGATGCGCTCATCTTTGTCGAGAATCCACATCGCGTCATTTGTGGAATCAAATGTGTTTTGCCACTCGTGCAATGCCCTCACAATTAATTCTTCTGCTCGTTTGCGCTCGGTAATGTCGATGAGAGTCGTTATCAAATAAAGCGGCTTTCCATTATTATCTTTACGTAAGAAGGAGCTCAAATCGACCCACACAGTGGATCCATTCTTATGTAAAAACCTTTTAACAAAACGCACAGATTCTTGCTCACCGGACAGGAGCAGGTCAATTGCACTTTGAGTCATCCCTATATCATCAGGGTGAGTGATGTCCTGCCATTTTTTTCGTCGGAGTTCCTCCTGAGTATAACCGAGCAATTCACAAAAAGACATGTTCACATCGATTTCGCCCGAAGGAAGAGTAATCGATTTCCCAACGGGGGAATATTTAAAGACATACTTAAATTTGTCTTCACTCTCGCGCAGCGCTTCTTCCACCCTCTTGCGTTCTGAAATATCTTGAATCACACCTATCGTGCCTAGAATGTTCCCGTCCTTTACAAAGTTCGACGCATCTAATTCAGCTTGAAATGTATTCCCATCTCTTCGTTTTGCGAGAAGAGAAAGATTCTTAGTCGGTATTCCATTTCGAATTGCCGCTTCAAAAATAGGAAGTACCCGCTGCAATTCCGTTTCATCTAAATACTCGCCAAAGAAATGACCCTGCATGGATTCACCTGTACATCCGAACACATGTTGTACTGCCGGTGAGATATACGTAATAATTCCTTTGACATCTGTTAAAAATACAACATCACTAAGATTTTCTGTAATGGAACGGAATTTCTCTTCGCTCTCACGCAGCGCGTCTTCCGCATTCCTGCCTCCCACTTCAGCGAGCCTGCGCTCGGTGATATCTTCTGCTACTCCATCGTAGTACAGGGTCTTCCCAAAAGAATCGCGAATAGCGCAAGCACTCTCTCGCACAATTAAGAGTGATCCATCCTGGCGAATCCACGTCGACTCAAAATCCTTGACCTCGCCTTCCATCTCAATTTGCCTGAGAAATACTTTACGCTGAGCCGTTCTTTCGAAACCAACTTTTGCAAGATTTCTTTCAGCAAGCTTTTCAAAAGATGAGTAGCCAAGCATTTTTATCAATGCCCGATTTGCCATGAGTATTTTTCCGGCGGGAGTAGTTCTGTACAAACCTACTGTAACATTTTCATAGAGTGTGTAAAACCGAAGCTCGCTTGCGTGCAATGCTTCTTCCGCCCTTTTACGCTCCTGGATCAGCTTCCACTCGCGAAGAGCACGCTCGAGCGTGCGTGGTATTGTTTTAAAAGCTTCTGGAGATTTAACCACATAATCGAGTGCTCCCTTTTTCATTGCCTTGACCGCAATTTTCTCGTTGCCATATCCGGTCATGACCACAATAGGAAACGGTCCGGCTTCCAGAGGAGATATCAGCACTTCGAAAGCTTTTCCATCCGGGAGATTGATATCCATCAAAACTATATCCGGCAATGAACTCGCAATGGCGCTGCGATACTCCTGCAATGAACCTGCCATCTTCACTTTGACATTCGGATTGGCAACTCGAATAGTACGGCGAATGAGTGCGGCCTGAGTCGGTTCATCCTCAACGATCAGAATGTACGACGGACATATTTTTGGGGATGGAGAAGCTATTGGCTTTATTGGTGCTTTCTTATGTTGTGCCATTTTAATGCTCCTAGTCTATCGTACGCCGTGCAATTATTTTCGGAGATACATTCTGGAGTCGTCTCGGTTCAAGTAGTGCATAAGGCGCTCACGCAGAGATATTCTGAAGGTTACCTGAAAATATTTAGGAATTTTAAAGAATGGGTTGCGTGGAATGAAATTGAATCTCTGTACAATGAAACTTGATTTTGTGCGCATCCTCTTACTTCCAATCCCTTTCTTGGTGTACAGAGTTACTACACGAACTATGGAAGAGTAACAACTCTTATAATGAAAATCAAGGTGTGGACTGCATACAGCAAAGCCCTATTCTGTGTCTGCAGAACCGGGCTTTTCGCTTTCCATATGGTTAGTAATTTTTGACTGCTTTTACTTCCCAACAACTAGCTTCTTATACCGCTCGTTGATCCTCCCCCAATGCAGATTCGCAATGAAGTTGTCAATGAACTTTGCGCGTGCGGGGCCATCTTTGTGATAGTATGCATGCTCGAATACATCCAACGGTATCAAAGGCACTGCGCCCCAGATTGCGCCGTACTGATGTTCATCTACCAATGCATTCAGTAAACGGCCGGAGTAAAGACGATCGAACAGAAGCAAACCCCAACCGCCGAGCTTTGCAGAGATGGCGGTTGCCTTGAAATCTGCTTTCCATGCGTCAAATGATCCAAAGTCTTTTTCAATTGCCGCTTTGATTTCCGGACCTTTCGCCGGATCACCATCACCGCCAAGGACGTCCCAATAAATATCATGCAGCAGTGCGCCTGAATGATTCCAGCTGAATCGCCGCTTCAACTCGCCAATAACGCTGTAGTTACCGTTGGCGGCAGAGCGATCGGCTGTTTCAAGAGCTTTTTCGATATTGTTTAGTGCAGTGACATACCCCTTCTGGTGTGTATTGTAATGCCAGTCGGTTGTCTCCGGACTCATAACATTGGCGAGGAGTTTTTTCGCCTCTTCGTCTGAATACGGCCGCTTATTGAACTTCCATTCGTATGCCATAATTTCATCCTTTATGTTTATAGATTTGCTTGTTGTTTTCAATTCAAACTATAGAACGATGGAGCCGGATAAATAGTTCCACTGACAAATCAACATTTTCAAAAAGATCTGCCAAAGGCATCCCTTTGGGAAAACTTCAAATAAGTGTCAACATCAAATATCCAAGATGAAAATTAGATTTTATTCGACCTTACGATGGAAGGGAGTTTTACTCCCGACCAATCGTTTCAGTTTGGGAGAACTCTATATAAATTTTGTTGCCCCACAAAATGGGGCATTAATATTAAACCTCCGGCTCTCACAACTATACATTGAAAAAGATGTGTCGGGAGTCCCGATTGCTGAAGGCAGTCGGGACTGACACCACAATAATCATTTGAAAATTGGAAATTGTTATGCCTCTTAACCCATATTGAGCGTGAGTTTTGCCGCTTCAGTCATCATATCCGGATTCCAGATAGGATCGAAAACCAATTCCACCAGTACATTACTTACTCCGCGAATTTGCTGAACCCGCCGTTTCACATCTGCTGCAATCATTGGCCCCATGCCGCATCCCGGCGCTGTTAATGTCATTCTGATATACACATTTGCATTGCCCGGAAATTCTTCTTCCACCTTCACTTCATACACCAAGCCAAGATCAACAATATTGACAGGAATTTCCGGATCATAGCATTGTTTTAAGGCATCCCACACGTGCTCTTCCGGAACCATTTGCATTGGTTCGATGGTTATGCCGCCTGTCGCCGATTCAACCTGTATCGGCGATTCATTCTTTTCTTTTGCAATCATCGCAATACCCGGCTAATGATCACCGCAGCCGCAAGACTTTTCTTCGCTGGAATTATCATCGCAGTTGCAGGATTTTGATTGATGGGGATTATTAAATTTGAAGCCTTTCCCATGCGGGCCGTCGACATACTCCAGCGTCGTTCCGTATAAACCTTCCAGATTCTCCACATCAACATAAATTGGAATACCTTCGCTTTGAAAAACCCGGTCTGTTGCCTCAACTTTATCGTCAAATGCAAGCACGTACGAGGGTCCACAGCATCCGCTGCCTTGTATCCCAATCCGCAATCCATGAGTATCCGGAATTTGATTTTCCCGGCGAATGTTCCGAATCTGTTCAGCCGCTTCCGGCGTTATTGTAATCTCTTGCGCTGAGACCTCTGTTTCCTGTGTGCTCATAACCGTTATCCTATATTATTTATTATATTGTTTAACATTTATTCTGTCGATACAGTTTCCTTTTTTTCTTCCAGGGCGTTCTTCATTGTATGCCATGGAAGGATTGCGCATTTGACCCGCGCCGGAAACTCACTCACACCGGCAAACGCCGCCAGCTTTCCGAGCTCTTCTATACTCTTTTCGCTTTTATTTTCACCGCGCACGAGATGATGAAAATGATCAAACAATACTTCAGCTTCTGCACGCGTTTTTCCTTTGAGCACTGTACTCATGACAGAAGCAGATGCTTTTGAAATCGCACAGCCAGATCCCTGAAAAGAAATCTCTGTAATGACATCGTTATCCAACTTAAGATAAATCGTGTAGTGATCGCCGCAGAGCGGGTTGTATCCATCTACCGAACAACTTGCTTCTTCCATTTTTTTAAAGTTGCGCGGATTCCGGTTGTGATCGAGAATAATTTCTTGATAGAGCGCTTTGAGATCAGACATGCCCGAATACCTCTTTCACTTTCTGAATACCTCGAATCAGAGTACTGATTTCTTCCTCAGTATTGTAAAACGTAAACGATGCCCTCGCCGTCGCCGGAATGCCGTACTTCTGCATCACCGGTTGAGCACAATGATGTCCAGTACGAATTGCGATCCCTTCTTGATCGAGAATCGTCCCAATATCATGAGGATGAATTCCTTCCATGACAAACGACACAACTCCAGCTTTTTCTTTTGCCGTTCCGATTATTCTCAAACCTTGAATTGCCGTGAGCCTTTCCTGTGCTGAACGGAGCAGTGTTTGTTCGTATTGCTGAACAACGTTCCAATCAAATAAATTCATATAATCGATCGCCGCCGCCAAACCGATTGCACCTGCAATATGCGGCGTTCCTGCTTCATATTTATGTGGGATATCGGTGAAGATTGTTTTTTCAAATGTCACCGACTTGATCATATCACCACCGCCTTGATAGGGCGGCATAGATTCAAGGAGATGAGCTTTCCCGAAAAGTATTCCTAATCCAGTTGGACCAAAAATTTTGTGAGATGAAAATGCATAGAAATCTGCATCAAGATCTCGTACGTCAATGCGCATGTGCTGGACGGCTTGCGCTCCATCCACCAACACAGGAACTCCGTGCTGATGCGCCATCTCAATCATTTGTTTCACCGGATTGACGGTGCCAAGCGCGTTGGAAACATGGCTTATAGCAGCAATCTTGGTCTTACCCGAAAGCAAGTGCGCAAATTCTTCCAACACAACTTCACCATTGTCATCAATAGGCGCAATGCGAAGTTTTGCTCCTTGTTCTTCGCAGAGCATTTGCCACGGAACGATATTAGAGTGATGTTCCAATTCAGTAATAAGCACTTCGTCGCCAGGATGAACATTTTGTCTGCCAAATGTTGCCGCGACAAGGTTGATTGCCTCTGTTGCACCTCGGACGAAAATAATTTCCCGTTCCGACTCAGCATTCAGAAATTTCCGCACACTTACGCGCGCTGCCTCATATTTCTTCGTTGCTAATTCACTCAGATAATGCACACCGCGATGTACGTTAGAATTCTCTGAACAATAGTACCGTTTGATGGTATCTATCACCACATGAGGTTTTTGAGTTGATGCCGCGTTATCAAGATACACTAACGGCTTGCCATGAACGCTTGTGGATAAAATTGGAAAATCTCTCCGAATCTCCTCCACCGGGAAATCTATGACAGCCTGTTTCGTACTTGTTGATGTATTTTTCATGTTCATGAGTTTGATATATGATTCTTACTTAGTCGATCATGAATCGTCCGTTCTGCTTGCTGGCGCAATGGTTCAATCGTTATCCGGTTGATCACATCACTTGCAAACGCAGAGGTTAGAATGTCACGCGCCGCATCAAGATCGATACCGCGCGAACGCAAATAGAATATTTGTTCATCATCCAACTGTCCGATGGTCGCGCCGTGTGTGCACTTCACATCATCCGCAAATATTTCCAATTGCGGTTTCGTGTTCATCGTCGCATCGTCGGACAAGAGCAGTGTTTTATTCGTTTGTTTCGCGTCGGTCTTCTGCGCGTCTTGTCTGACAAATACTTTCCCGTTGAAAACGCCTTTCGACGAACCATCCAGAATCGACTTGTACAATTCATGACTGCTGCAATGCGGCACTGCATGATCGATGACTGTATGGTTATCAACGATCTGCGTGCCTCTGCTGAGCGATAATCCGTTGAGTACGCACTCAGCACCTTCAGCACTAAAACGAGCAGTAATATTGTTCCGAACAATTGAACCGCCCAGCGAGATCACGTTCGACGTATAACGGCTTGCCGCGCTCATCTGCACATGTGTCGTTCCAACATGGTACGCGTTGATGCTTTCTGCTTGCAATTTATCATGCTCGACAATCGAATGAACACCAAGCGCTATTTCTGTCAGTGTGTTCGTCAGATATGTGTTTTGGGCAAGACCAACAAACGTCTCGACAATTTTGAATTGACTATCGATTCCTGCGATGATAAGATTTCTGGGCTGAGCGGCAAAAACTTCCTCGCGATTGGTTGCGACAAAAAGAAGCTGAATCGGATATTCCAGAACAGCTCCGCGAGGCACCGAAATAAAAGCACCATCCCATAAAAAAGCTGTATTGAGCGTTGTGAATGCATTCTCCTCGCCTATCACCTTAGTATTCATGGTCGACTGAATTGTGTCCGGGTATTTCTTCAACATTTCTGCCAGACTTCCAACCGTTATTCCTGCTGGAAACGAAACACTATCTGACAACTCCGGTGAGAACATTCCATCAAGAAACACCACATGCAGTGCGCTCTCCAATACATAAGGTTGAATGTCGTTTTTCGTTACTCCATTCAATTCATAATGAAGGATGGGCTGGAATTCTATTTTCGTGAGAGGTACAATGTTGGTGAAGCGCCACTCCTCTTGCCGTGTTGTGGGGAAGCCGAGTTCCATGAACCTGTGCATCGCATCGCGTCGCATTGCATGCACTGACGTCGACTTCTCACCGTTCAAACTCCGCTCAAATGCTTCAAACTTTGATTGATACCATTTAATATTTTGATTGATCGGCTGCATTTTTTTTCTATTCTTCGTTTAGGCTATCTGTCCGGCCTCTTCGTGGATCCAATCGTACCCGCGGTCTTCAAGTTCCAGTGCAAGTTCCTTACCACCGGATTTGACGAATCTTCCATCCTTCATGACATGAACTACATCCGGAATAATATAATTGAGCAGCCGTTGATAATGCGTCACGACAATTGTCGCATTTTCATGCGATCGAAGTTTGTTCACACCTTCCGAAACAGTTCTGAGCGCGTCGATGTCGAGGCCGGAATCTGTTTCATCGAGTATTGATAATATCGGTTCGAGCACTGCCATATGGAATATTTCGTTGCGTTTCTTTTCGCCGCCGGAGAATCCCTCATTTACAGGACGGTTCAAAAAACTTTCGTCCATCTCCACTATTTTAACTTTCTGTTTGATGAGCGTCAAAAAATCAATCGCATCAAGTTGTTCTAGTCCTTTATGCTTGCGAATAGCGTTGAGCGCTTCCTTGAGAAAATAGGAATTATTCACGCCTGGAATTTCCACCGGATATTGAAAGGCAAGAAACAATCCTTCGCGCGCGCGTTCTTCGGGAATCATTTCCAATAAATTAATTCCTTTATACAACACCTGACCATCGGTCACGTTATATGCTTCACGCCCTGCAAGCACTCCGGCAAGCGTACTCTTTCCCGAACCGTTCGGCCCCATAATTGCATGAACTTCTCCAGCATTCACCGTCAAATTGATCCCGCGCAGGATTTCATTTCCATTCACACTCGCATGCAAATTCTTAATTTCAAGTAACTGCATTTTATAATTTTCCTTCTTCTAACTTTTTACTTTTTCATTTTGCATTTTTATTTTTGATTTGTTATCCAACGCTTCCTTCCAAACTCACACCAAGCAGTTTCTGCGCTTCCACCGCAAACTCCATAGGCAATTCACGAAATACTTCTTTACAAAAACCATTGACGATCAGATTCACAGCATCTTCTGCAGAAAGTCCGCGCTGTTTACAATAGAATATTTGATCGTCGCCAATTTTTGATGTCGTTGCCTCGTGCTCGGCTTTTGCGGATGTATTTTTCACTTCAATATATGGAAACGTATGGGCACCGCATTTGTCACCCAAGAGCAGAGAATCGCATTGCGAAAAGTTACGCGCGTTCATTGCGCCCTTTTTCATTTCTACTAATCCGCGATAGGAATTCTGTCCGTGTCCTGCAGAAATTCCTTTTGAAACGATCGTACTCTTCGTATTCTTCCCGATGTGAATCATCTTCGTTCCTGTATCTGCTTGCTGGTAATTATTGACAACCGCAACAGAATAAAATTCTCCTACTGAATTGTCGCCTATCAGAAGCACACTCGGATACTTCCACGTGATCGCTGAACCGGTTTCTACTTGTGTCCATGAAATTTTTGAATTCACGCCTGCACATTTACCGCGTTTCGTGACAAAGTTGTAAATACCTCCGCGCCCTTCTTTATCACCGGGGTACCAATTCTGCACGGTCGAATATTTGATCTTCGCATTATCTAACGCAACCAATTCTACCACCGCCGCATGCAGTTGATTTTTATCCCGCATGGGCGCTGTGCATCCTTCTAAATAACTCACCTGAGCGCCTTCTTCCGCCACAATGAGCGTTCGCTCAAATTGTCCTGTCGATGCGGCATTAATACGGAAGTACGTTGATAACTCCATCGGACACCGGACGCCTTTGGGGATGAAGCAGAACGAACCATCACTGAATACTGCCGAATTCAATGCGGCGAAATAATTATCATTCGCAGGTACAACAGAACCAAGATACTTCTTTACTAAATCAGGATGTTCGCGAACTGCTTCTGAAAAAGAACCGAATATTATTCCCAGCTCTTTCAGCTTTTCTTTAAATGTGGTTGCCACCGAAACACTATCGAAAACAGCATCGACCGCAACACCTGCGAGCCACTCTTGCTCACGAAGGGGAATACCAAGTTTATCGTATGTCTTCAATAATTCAGGATCAACTTCTGATAAATCTTTAAGCAGCGAATTTTGTTTCGGCGCTGAATAATAGACAATTGCCTGATAATCGATTGGAGGATACTTAATATTCTGCCAATGCGGTTCTTCCATCGTTTGCCAATGCCGGAACGCTTTCAGCCGCCATTCAAGCAGCCAAACCGGCTCCTGCTTTTTTGTAGAAATCAAACGGATGATGTCCTCGTTCAAACCAGGAGGTGCGGAATCGGCTTCAATATCAGTTATAAAGCCATACTTGTATTCTTGAGCAGCAAATTCTTCTATAGTATTTGTTTCATTGTTCATAAATTTCTCAATCTGGTAACCGGTTACACAATTTGCTCCAGTGTTGTGTTCTCGAGAAGCAAATTCAGATTGTGCTGCATTTTCCCGAGAGGTTTACGAATCGTACATGCTTGAAAGATAGAGCAATCTTCTCCGCCTTCGGCATAGCATTCAGCAATCGTCGGTTTTTCATCTTCAATGACACTGATGATGTTCGAGATATGTAATTCATTCGGTTGTTTTGCAAGTGAATAACCGCCATGCATTCCTTGGGTTGAAACGACAAGCCCTGCTCTTGTGAGTTTCTGCAAAACCTTCGCTAGCAATTCATACGGAATATCGTACTTCGCGGCAATTTCTTTCGCAGTGAATACTTGTCCTCGTGGATTCATTGCCATGTGCCGAAGAGCCATCAAACCATATTCCACTTTTTTTGAAAGTTGAAGCATAAATACGACCATTCCGGTCTTACATTACTCCAAAAAATTAGAGTCTTTTTATGACTCTTTCTATTTAAATATCTCTCTCTTTTTCTACTAAATCAAGTACTGATATAAACCTCTTTTCAAATCTTTGAAGAGGTCACATTTTTTTTTATCTTACAAAGTATATGGAAGCACTACAAACACTTGATCTCACGAAGCATTATCGCTCCGGCGCATTCAAAAGAAAGAACATTCCTGCACTCGAAAAAGTTTCCCTTTCCGTTGAACAAGGTGAAATATTTGGATTGCTTGGTCCAAATGGAGCAGGAAAGACCACATTCGTCAAACTTATTCTTTCCATCGTTCACCCAACATCTGGTACAGCAACCGTCCTTGGATATCCTTTAGGACAACGGGCATTGAAAGAGTATTGCGGCTATTTACCTGAAAATCATCGTTATCCAGGATTTCTCACAGCGGAAAATACACTGATATTTTTTGGAAGATTAAATGGTTTGCCGGAATCGACCTTGAAAGAAAAAGCACGGTCACTCCTCGAAACAGTCGGATTGAAAGACTGGACGAAGGTCAAGACAAAAAAGTTTTCCAAAGGAATGCTGCAGCGGCTCGGACTTGCACAAGCTCTGATCAACGACCCGAAAATATTATTTTTGGATGAACCCACAGATGGCGTAGACCCTCTTGGACGGAAAGAAATTCGCGACTTACTTTTAAGTTTGAAAGCGCAAGGCACAACCATTTTCTTAAACTCGCACCTTCTTTCTGAAGTGGAAATGATCTGCGATCGTGTGGCGATTCTGAATAAAGGAAAAGTAGTGCGCACCGGGACGATTGCAGAACTCACAACACAGAAACTCGCGTATGTCATTCAGTTGTCTTCTCCTATAACCAAAGAGATACATGAACGATTACAGCAAACGATTCTCCCTATCGAATATAATGACACAAATTTAATCGTTTCCCTGCATGACAAGTCTGAGCTTAATACGATCATCGATATCCTCCGTGAAGGTAGTGTCGGAATTGAAGGTATGGCTCAACAAAAAACATCATTAGAGGATTACTTCATTCAGATCATGAAAGGAGAAAACGAACAATGAGGTTTTGGGGCATGTTTCGGTTCACAGTGGAAGAAGCAATGCGCAGGGGAACGCTCATTTTCTATTTCATTGTCGCATCAATTATTTTATTACTTCTCACTCTTGGAGTTAGCCATCCTCTCAATGAACCGGATATGGTGACTCTGTTTGGTCAGCCGCTTGCGCGCTTATCTCAACCAGGATTGAATGTTATCGAATTTCTTCTTATTCAACTGCATTCATTATCTATCTTTTGGATCATTCTTCTTGGTATGTTCGGTGTCGCAGGACTGATTCCATCAATGCTCGAGAAAGGAATGATCGATCTCTTCCTCAGCAAACCCCTTACACGAGCTGAATTGCTCATGGCCCGCGCATTGGGCGCAGTCTCCGGAATTGTCATTAATCTTATTTATTTCTTTCTCGGCGTTTGGCTTGTCTTTGGTTTGAAAGTTGGAGTGTGGCATTGGGGATTTCTTTCTTCAACTCTATATGTCGTTTATGCGTTTGTATGTTTCTTCTCCGTCGTGACCATCGTTGGATTGATAACCAGAAGCGCCAGCTTCTCAATTATGCTGGCATTTATTTTTTCTATCATTTCGTGGGGACTTGAGGTGAGGGAAAATGGATTATACATACTCTGGGACAATGTTGTATACCACCGTTTACTGGACGCGCTTTATTATCTCACTCCGCAGCTGAACGCCATGCTCGAAAATTCTACTCGTGTCATTGGCAAACTTCCCTATATTTCCAATGCACCGGATTTTACTATTATGCCGTTCGTCTATTCCTTCTTCTCAACGTGCCTCCTCTATTTCCTTTCGATCTGGTATTTCTCGAGACAGGATTTTTAAACGCAAAGCAGGGCTTCCATTCTTAGTCCGACTTCGTTTGAATATTATACGATTTCTATATACCTTTTTGCAATTAAAGAGGACGCAATGAGAATCGGTATAACATGCTATCCCACATACGGCGGCAGTGGCGTTGTCGCAACCGAACTTGGTAAAGCGCTTGCCAATCGCGGACATTCTATCCATTTTATCAGCTACGCTATGCCGATGCGGTTGAGCGGATTTCAGGACAACATTGTCTATCACGAAGTAGAGATGTCGAATTATCCGCTCTTCGACTTTCCGCTTTACACACTTGCCCTCGCCAGTAAAATGGTAGAAGTATCACGTTATGAGAAACTTGATCTTCTTCATTGTCATTATGCAATCCCGCACGCGACGAGCGCATACTTGGCAAAGCAGATCATGGGAGACCATATCAAGATCGTCACAACGCTTCACGGTACAGACATCACGCTTGTTGGACTGGAACCCAGTTTTCTGCCGATCATGAAATTTAGTATCGAGCAGAGTGATGGCGTGACGGCTGTATCCCGCTTCCTCAAAGAAAAGACTCAGACAAATTATGGAATAGATAAAGAGATCGAAGTAATTCCGAATTTTATCGATACAACAAAATACAAACGACAACCATCGGACACATTTGGTTTGAAGTGCGCGTCAAAGGGTCAAAAGATTTTAGCACATACTTCAAACTTCCGTCCGGTGAAACGCGTCACAGATGTGATTCGAATTTTTAATGAAGTGCAGAAAAAGATACCAAGCGTCCTTATTCTCATTGGCGATGGTCCAGACCGTTCACAATGTGAAATGTTGTGCCGTGAATTTGGCATTCAAGAAAAAGTTCGCTTCCTCGGGAAGCAAGTCGAGCTGGTGCCAATTCTTTCTACTGCTGATCTTTTCTTGATGCCAAGTCAATCGGAAAGTTTTGGACTTTCAGCACTCGAAGCGATGGCGTGTGAAGTGCCCGTCATTTCCTCAAGTGTCGGCGGACTGCCTGAACTTCAAGTGCATGGACAGACAGGATTTATTGCTGAATTTGGCGACATCGACCGAATGGCCCGCTACGCAATTGACTTGCTCACGAATTCATCCAAACATAAACTTTTTGCAGAAGCGGCGCGCAAGCGCGCAATTGAATTTGAATCTTCAAAAATTATCAGCCAGTATGAACAGTACTACGAACGAGTCCTCGCGGTACAATAAAAACAGTAATTGATACCTCTCCGACCTCTTTTAGAGATCGGAGAGGTTCAACCCTCCAAGTTGTGAGTGAGTTTCACTCACGAACACAAAAGCCGCAAATATACTTCTCAATGTTTTACCTCTTCTACCGCTTACAGCGATTACAATTCTCAAAATTTAGCCTCTCCGCCCGCTTACAGCGATTACCATTCTCAAGATTTAACCTCTCCGACCGCTTACAGCAATTACAATTCTCAAGATTTAACCTCTCCGACCGCTTACAGCGATTACAATTCTCAAGATTTAACCTCTCCGACCGCTTACAGCGATCGGAGAGGTACCATAAATTGGTTTATGCAGATCGAAGCCGGACATATTTCGCCATCGATCGCCTCTCATCGGTAGAACACATGAATAAACATCAACACCTTCTCTTAAAAAGGTAGTTGACTCATTTGAGTAAAAGCAAAATTGGAAAGCGTACGGATAGGATCTATAGAATACATCCGACAGTCATCGAATTGCGACATGCCGGGTAAGTAATTCTTTCCGTGCAGAGATTCTTGTGTGTGTCTTCAAAATATTCCAAATCAATGCACTCGCCCCAAGGACGGATGCATGATCCTCGGCTAATCCCGAAGGAAGTAACTTCACTTTGTTCTTGAAAGTACCGAAGAGATGCTCCTCCATCGATTGTTTTGCTGGCATGAAGAGAAGATCGCCTGCCGAAGCCAAACCACCAAAGAAAATTACAGCCTCAGGGCTTAAATGTGCAATAGAGTCGGCGAGTTTAATTCCAAGAATATTTCCTGTGTAATCAAACGCTTCCAGTGCCAATCGATCGCCCCGTTGTGCAGCATCATAGATCATTTTAAATGTCAAGTTCTCGAAACTGATATAACGGAGATCGCTTGACTCAGTGGTGTTGCAAATGAGATCTTGCACAGTTCGGCATATACCCGTAGCAGAGACATATGTTTCAAGACAGCCGCGGCGACCACAACCACATTCCCGCCCCTTTAAGTCGACTGTCGTATGGCCTATTTCTCCGGCATTTCCATCTGCACCACAAATCAATTCACCATTTGCCACGATGCCGCTGCCAAGTCCTGTACCCAGAGTGATCACAATAAAATTCTTCATACCCTGGGCAGTACCAAACAGCATTTCACCAAGCGCAATAGCATTCGCATCATTCGTTGTTAACACCGGTACGCTGTAATACTTGCCAATTTCTGCCAGGACATCTACATACTCCCAGCTCAAATTGGGTGGATATTCAATTGTTCCTGAATAATAATTAGCGTTAGGTGCACTTACGCCGATTCCGACTAATTTGCATTTCTCAGGCATTGTACCAAGAAGTGTTTTCGCTCCTTCATGGAGTCGTTCAAAAAATAATTCAGCTGCTTGATAAGCTATAGTTGGAATAGTCGCACGTGCAAGGCATTTCCCTTTTCTATCGACGTAGCCAAAACCTGTATACGTACCACCGATAGTCACGCCTAGCGATACTTCGATCCGCGTCATATTATCTTTCTGCCAAAAGAACATTAAGCTTTCATCATTCAATTACACCTGGGAAGTGATTTATTTTTTTGGACTAGCAAGTTATGCAACAAAGGATAAAAGCTCGTACGGCGAATATTTTCCTTTCAAAGGATATCCATGAGGAGACTCCTTGAAATCAAAAGGAGATATGAATAAAAGCCTTCAAGCGGTAAACTTGAAAATCGTGATACTCGCCAGTGCACTACCAGCATTTAACAACATCCGTACCATGCAAAGAACCAAATATATTCAATGCAGGTCATTATTTTATTCCAAACCGATTATTATGTTAATAACGACCTATTATCAGGTATGATAAGTTGTACTAGTACCGCTTCAAATAAGTAGCATTGCGTTTCGTTCATAGAAATCGCAATTTTTTCGCGGCACTGTGCCGCATGGAATACAAGATCATTTATTAGAATCGGCACTAGGAAGGTATTTTTTGAAGAGAGGTTAAACCTTCAGATTTGAAACACTTGTTAAAAAAATATCTATAGGTACGTATCCTCACTAGTTCAATTTTAAGCTGTCCGTTTTTTGCTTCGCAGAATAGTACTGCATCCCAGCAACAAGAGCATCAGGAGTTCATGCTGATTTTCTTAAATGGAGGGAAGTTTAATTTCCAACTCCTTCACTAATAAATCGACGAACGGAAATCATGCTTCCCAGCAATCCCAGAACGCAACCGATTCCAACGATGACGCCGTAGTAGTAAGGCTGAACACGGACAAACTCTGAAAGCGAGACAGTCAACCACTGTTCCAGATATTGAAAGAGCGCGAAAATAATTATGGCGGCGATTGCTCCGCCCAGCAGACCCTGAAGAAATCCTTCCAGCAAGAACGGCGTACGGATAAAGGTTCGTGTTGCGCCAATGAGTTTCATTGTTTGGATAATTTTACGCTTGGCATAGATGGCAAGGCGTATCGTGTTCGCTACTAAAATGACCGAAGAGATTGTAATAAAAATGCCAACACCGAGTGTAATCCAAAGAAACAGCATCGCGCGTTGATCCAGCATCTCCAATAATTGTTTCCGGTAGATGACATCATCCACGCCTTTGATGGATCGTATTTGATTGGCAATACCCTCTGCATGTTTTGCAGTTTTGTAGCCGTCTTTTAAGAATATTTTCAGAGACGCCGGCAGCGGGTTGAAATTCAACACTTTGTAAATATCCTCGCCGAACTCTTCATTGAATATTTTCGCTGCTTCTTCTTTTGAAACGTACCGAACCTCGCGCACACCGTCCAGCATCTCTACTTGGCCTTTTACTTCAATGAGCTGATCGTTGGAAACTTGTTCATTCAGAAAGGCTTCCATCTCCACTCGTTCGCGAAGGGATTTTACCAAATCATTCACATTTAAAAAAAGAATGGCAAAAAAACTCAGTAGTAAAAGAGACACGCAAATCGTGAAGACAGCGGCAAACATCGAAAGCTTGGCGCGTTGGAAACCTGAAAATCCTTCTTTTACAACATATCCGAGTTGCATATTGTTCTCACTTCCTGTGGCGTGATATAACGGAGTCGTCGAACGGCTGGTAACTGCCCAGCACACGTACAAAAGTACACACTTCTTCCAAATGATGTAATGCCTGCCGCAGCGGATCACGAGCAGGTATTCCCTCCACATCTAAGTAGAAGAGATATTCCCACGGTTTGCCGATGATCGGGCGTGATTCAATCTTCAGGAGATTAATGTCCCGCAGTGCAAATACTGCAAGCGCTTTGAAGAGTGCACCGGGAATATCCTTTACTGCAAAGACGAGCGACGTCTTCACGTTGCCAAACGGTTGAATTGGTTTTCGCGAAAGCGCAATGAAGCGCGTGAAATTGCGATGATTACTCTCAACGTTTCGTTTCAAAATATGCAGTCCGTGTACCTGCGCTGCCTGCTCGCTGGCGATAGCCGCTGCATCGTTGCGTTTCCGTTCCTGAATGAACCGGGCCGCCGCCGCGGTATCATGCACTGCTTCTACTTTCACATGTTTGAGTGTGCTAAGAAAGTTTTCGCATTGACCGATCGCCTGCAATTGTGAGTAGATTGTGCGGACACTGTTCCGTTTGGTTTTTGGCAGCGCCATGAGATGTAATTCAATACGGAGTTTTACTTCTCCGATGATAAAAAGCTTATGCTTCAGAAGAAGATCGTACACTTGATGAATACTACCGAAGAGTGAATTTTCAATCGGTACAATGCCAAAACCCGCGGCATGGCGTTCGGCATCCGCAAAAACATCGGAAAAAGCAGGCAGCGGTTTCAAGTTGGCATGGGCACCAAAGAATGTACGCGCCGCTTGCTCACTGAATGCACCCGGTTCACCTTGATATGCAATCATCACGTCTGCCTTTCCAAATTAATTATTGGATTCATCATTCCATCGGACAATCATCCACGGATCCTGCACTCGCATGCGTTCCAATGTGAGATTCGCATATCCGTTGACATAAATAATATCGCTCGGATTAAACGTAACCGTGAGATTGAATCCTCGTTTGATCATCACTTTTGTATTTGTCGAATCAACTGAAGACGATACAATGTCGTTCCATAAGATATCTAATCGCTGCGCATTCTGGAACAGTCCCCATGCTGTTCGCATCTCCTCATCTCTTCCCCATGTCACATCAACACTCCTGTCATAATCGTGATACACAAATGTAAAGTTACCGTCAAGAAGTTGCCCATAAATTGATGTATCGCGAAGAGTGTAAGCATATTTAAGATTTTGAAATATTCCGTCGGACGTTTTTTGATCACTCAGGATTTTCGATGTTCCATCGGAAGAATTATCCAACCCTGGCGCAAATGGATTACAGCCAACGAGCAACAAGATGAACGGTATGGAGATAATAATGATTTTCATTGAGGTTTTAGCCGTCAGAGCGTACGCACGCAGAAAGAAGTCGGCACTTTTCCATGAAATCAAAAACTTCAAGCTCCGGTTCCGAATCTATACTTGTTGAAGTACGAATCATCGATCCACCATGCTATCGTGCAAAAGCTCCTTTCAAATCGCTCCAAGTCGAATCAGAAGGATTCACTCCAATATCCACCCACCGCCTAATGTACCAATATCCAATCTGCGGATCACGAATAATCGTGAATTGTGATTGCCCCGAAAAAACTTTTGCCACGGCCGACCTTGTATGTGGAACATTCAGATGATACGCAGTTCCGATTTCACAAGAATCTGGAAAATTCGTTGATGTCATCGGTACAAATTCCAGAGTCACATTCGTGTTTTGTTGAAGACTATTCTTCACGTTTTCAAAATATTGCTGCTCTTTTGTTTTGTCCCAGTTCATTAATTCGCCGCCATATCTGGTACGAGCACTTGTCGCTGGTTCAAAACTAAATGACGTTTCGGAAAATGATTTGCTATAGTTGACAGCATCACGGTCTTGGAACGCGTTTACCATATTCTGCAATACGAGCGATGCATCTGTGGGTGGAATATAATTCGAACTCTGTTGTGACGGTTCTGCCGGTGTTCTCGTTTTGAACAAATCGCAGGACATCAAATTGAAACAGAACGCTATGCCAAGAGCTATATCGAGACTGCGCGGCATCAAAGTTCCTTCACACCGCAATACGCCCTTCAAATGCTCTGGAGAGAGTCGCTTCATCTGCAAATTCGAGATCAGAACCTACCGGCAACCCGCGTGCAATACGCGTTACTTTTATTCCCAGGGGTTTCAACAATCGGGAAAGATAGAGTGTTGTAGTTTCTCCTTCCACATTTGGATTCAGCGCCAAGATAATTTCTTCGATTGGTGAAGAAGAAAGACGCTGGAGTAATTCTTTAATCTTTAATTCTTCAGGACCAATGCCGTCAAGCGGCGAAAGCGCTCCACCCAAAACGTGGTATAAACCCTTAAATTCATTTGTTTTTTCAATGGCAAGAACATCGTGGGGCTCTTCTACAATGCAGATGAATGATCGTTCTCGTTTAGGATTCGAGCAGATTGCGCACGGATCGGTTTCCGTGATGTTTGAGCAGATAGTACAATACCGTACTTTATCTTTCACATTCACCAATGCTTTTGCCATCGTAACGACTTCATCACGCGACATTTTGAGTACATAGAGCGCAAGACGTTGCGCAGTCTTTCTCCCTATACCGGGAAGCTGTGCAAATTGTTCTGCAAGTTGTTCAATTGATTCAGCTGTATAAAACATTATATTCTTTCCATACAGATTCCCGAAGTCTCAAAGACTTCGGGAATCTTATTAAAAACCTGGAAGCTTCATACCGGGAATATTGGGCATCATTCCACCGGTCGCTTTTTGCATTTCTTCCGCCGCCATTGCAGTTGATCGTTCCAGCGCTTGATTGACAGCTGCCAAAACTAAGTCTTCCAGCATCTCTTTCTCATCCGGATTTATAACTTCCTTTTCAATTTCAATTTTCATGATATGCTGTTTGCCGTTGGAAGTTACTTTCACCATACCTCCGCCGGCTTCGGCAGTCACAGTTTTATTTTCAAGCTCTGCCTGAACTTGATCCATCTTCTCCTGCATTTTCTGCACTTGCTTCATCATCTGCTGCATATTCGGCATGCCGCCTTTAAACATTTCGATATCTCCTAAGTTTTTTGTTCGAAAATAACTTTCTGCGTCAATATACCCCGAAATGGAAGGAAAGTCAACGCACGAAATTTGGAATACTCATCTTGACTTTCCGAAGAATTGGAGATATATTTAGGTAAAGCTCATCAGCAGTGATGAGTTTTTTAGTGATGTGATTCCGCGATAGCTCAATGGTAGAGTCCCGCAAAACAACTGCGGGATTTCGAGCCGCCACCTTTAGTGTCGGTTCTCAACATGCGGCTATTATATCGACGAAGTCGGGACGTAGGTTCGAAAATAGTGTGAAGTTCTTTTAGATAAGCGTTGTTTAGTGGATGATGGAATTGGATTTCATCGTTCACAAAATTCCGCGATAGCTCAATGGTAGAGCATGCGGCTGTTAACCGCAGGGTTGTAGGTTCGAGTCCTACTCGCGGAGCCAAGGAAGGTAGAAAGTCGAAACAGCGGTTTCGACTTTTTGCTTTTTATCCCAGTCCAATTCAACTACTCCATCCCCTTGAAAAGCCAATCTAAGCTTTCCTTTCGATTCCTTCTTTTTTAGGTAGCAATCGATACTAGTCAAAATTGATTTTGTCACATTAATTTCTTCATTCTCGAAAAGAAGCAATAAGAAATCCAAAATGGAAGCATGTCATATAAAACATTCATAGAGCTTATGGAAATCCTCAATTAAACACAGATAGATTTCTGGGATATTCCTGATGATCATGGGATATTTCGCTGGAATGATAGAGAAAGTTTCTTATATTTCTGCAAATTGTTTTACAGATTTTTCCTATAGAATAGGATGAATATGAATCTCGAATCAATCCTTCGCGGGCTCTTTGGCCTTACTATCATCACGGCGCTTGCATACCTTTTCTCAAATAATAAGAAGAAGATCAATTGGAGACTTGTTGGCACAGGCATCGTGCTTCAATTCGCTTTCGCGTTTATCGTGGTTAAGACCGATATTGGAAGGGAGATCTTCAACTATTGCAGTCAATTCTTCGTGTGGCTCTTTAGCTTCGCAAGTAATGGGGCGCAATTCGTTTTCGGCGCTCTGGCAAAAGGTCCCGGCACGCCTGGAAGCCTCGGTATGATATTCGCTTTCCAAGTATTGCCGACCATTATTTTCTTTGCATGCTTCATGAGCGTTATGTATTATCTCGGCATTATGCAACGCATTGTGCAAGGGATTGCATATGTGATGTTACGCTTATTAGGAACCAGTGGTGCCGAATCACTTGATGTCGCTGCAAATACATTTATTGGACAAACTGAAGCGCCGCTCGTCATTCGTCCCTATCTTTCAACACTAACAAATTCCGAACTCTTCACCATTATGACCAGCGGTATGGCGCATATTGCCGGTGGAGTCCTTGCAGCGTATATGCAAATGCTTGGTATTGCATACGCAAAAGCCTCCGGATTATCTGTTGATGCATCGCAGGTTTATTTTGCCGGCCACCTTCTCGCGGCAAGTATTATGGCGGCCCCTGCAACGATGGTTGTTGCGAAAATGCTGATGCCGGAAACAGACACGCCGTTGACGATGGGAACTGTACGAGTCAAAATCGAGCGAACTCACTCCAATGTTATCGAAGCTGCAGCAGGCGGTGCTGGTGATGGCGTGCGTCTCGCGCTCAATGTCGGCGGAATGCTTATTGCATTCATCGCTATCATTGCGCTCATCAATGCATTGCTTGGGTACGTTGGAGATGTATCAGGCTTGAATGCAGTTTGCCAGGCACAGTTCCAGCAGAAACTTTCACTCGAACTCCTTTTCGGACTCGTGTTCCAATTTATCGCATTTACCATCGGAGTGCCGTGGCATGATTCACTCAATGTCGGCAGCCTGATGGGTATCAAACTGGTCGTGAACGAATTCGTAGCCTACTTGCGAATGACCGACATGATCTCGGCAGGAATGCTCTCGCCAAAAGCAATTGTGATCGCAACGTATGCGCTTTGCGGGTTTGCAAACTTTTCATCCATTGCAATTCAAATCGGTGGATTGAGCCCTCTGGCTGAAAACCGCCGAGGCGACATCGCCAAACTCGGTATGAAATCATTGCTCGGCGGAACAATCGCAACATGGATGACCGCTTCAATCGCAGGACTTCTCGCAAACTAATTCTGTATGTATTATTCAAGGATCGCCCTATGAACGACAACCAGAAAAAGTATAAATGGTTTGTACTCGGAGACTGGAACGGTTTCTTCGGCCTCATGTTCGACAACCTGACCGTTCTCTCTTTTCTCGCCGGTATTCTCATTTTCGTTTTCAAATATCCCGCAGACATTGTCTACACGCGGATGTTTCCTGGAACTGCCTTCGGTGTCTTGTTCGGCGATCTTATCTATACATGGATGGCATTTCGGCTCGCGAAGAAAACCGGCAACACGAAAGTCACAGCAATGCCCCTTGGACTTGATACACCATCGACCATTGGTATTGCGCTTGTCGTTCTTGGCCCCGCTTTTATCGGATTGAAGGCAGAAGGAATTCCAGAACGCGACGCCGCAATGATGACTTGGTACATCGGTATGGCAACAATGGTTTTTATGGGATTAGTGAAAGTAGTATTTTCTTTTTTTGGAAGTTGGGTGCAAAAAATAGTCCCACAAGCAGGACTCCTTGGTTCACTTGCAGGCATCGGACTCGGACTCATTGCGATGACACCGCTAATCGATATCTTCGGTATGCCGCTTGTTGGACTCATCGCACTTGGTCTGATATTCTATACCTTGGTTGCTGGAATCAAACTGCCATTTAAAATCCCGGGAGTGCTTGCATCCGTTGCCATTGGAACCTTACTCTATTATTCACTCGGCCCTTCGGGAATTATCGGCGGAACATACGTCGGTCCGCCTCCTGCTGAACTTCATTTCGGTCTTCCTTTGCCGACATTGGATTTCATCAAAGGCCTTGGTCCTGCATTAAAATATCTACCCATAGCAATTCCGTTCGGCATTTTAACTGTTGTCGGCGGAATTAACGTTACGGAAAGCGCCCGCGTTGCAGGAGATGATTATAAAACACGCGACATTCTTCTTACAGAGGCATTTGCGACACTTATCGCTGGAATTTGCGGTGGCGTGGCACAGTCAACTCCCTACATCGGACAGCCGGCATACAAACACATGGGTTCACGCTCCGGCTATACATTGCTTACCGGTATCTTTATTGGATTAGGCGGCATATTCGGATACGTATCATTTATCGTTGAATTAATTCCGCGGGCAGTCCTGGCGCCGATCCTTATTTTTGTCGCATTTGATATCATCGCACAATCATTCCAGGCATGTCCGGCTCGGCATGCACCGGCAGTAGCGTTTGCATTCTTTCCCACCATCGCCCGGTTACTCGCTATAAAGTTGGGAAACCCGGACGCCGTACTTCCTGAAACATTTAATAAGTTGATGACGCTTCCCGGTAAAGCGCTGCCGGAAATGCTGGTCATCGTTGCACTCGGCAATGGATTCATCGTCACGGGAATGTTATGGGGAGCATTTCTTGCAGAATTGATTGATCGGAAATTGCGAAGCTCCTCCATCTATCTCGTTGTGCTTGCTGTGCTCGCGTTCTTCGGTATTATACATTCTGCCATGCCCGATGGTGTCATGTATCTGCCATGGACACTTGATGGATTAGCAAGACAGGTTCCCTATCAATTCACTGCGGCATATCTCGCATTGGCTGTTTTCTTCTTTGCCATGTCATGGACAAAAGAGAGCCGCGAACCGATTACAGGAATGGAACACTAAAGGATTTCTTATGCTTCGTTCCGCACTTGTCTGGCTTACAACATGCATACTTATTCTTCTTTGGTTTGTTTTATTAGCGGTGAGCAGATTATTTGACCGTGATCCGGTACACTACCGGACTGGTTATCTTTTTCGAAAAATCGGAAACGCAATAACCTGGATCAATTCTGCATGGCGGCTTCACATTACAGGCGAAATTATTTCCGACCCCCGGCGACCGTATGTTGTTGTGTGCAATCATCAATCGATGGCTGACATTCCATTGATCAGCAACTTGCCGTGGGAAATGAAATGGCTGGGAAAAGTGGAATTGTTCAAACTTCCAATCCTTGGCTGGATGATGTGGCTTGCAGGCGATATTAGTGTCGATCGAAAGAATCCGCGCAGCGGCGCTCAGGCACTCATCAAAGCACAGCATATTCTTCAACAAAAATGTTCAGTGATGATTTTCCCCGAAGGAACGCGTACTCTTGATGGACGCGTACGGCAATTTACCGATGGAGCATTTCACCTCGCTATCAGAGCGAAGGTCCCAATCCTCCCTCTCGTCATAGAGGGTTCGCGCGATTGTATTCCTAAGAACAGTTGGAAATTCGGCAAACCGTCGGATATTTTTTTGAAAGTCCTCCAACCGATCGAAACATCTTCGTTGACCATACAGGATGTTCCTTCACTTCGCGATTCCGTTCGTTCTGCAATGATGAAACAGATTGCAGAATGGCGCTCTGTTTCAATTGAAGATGTGGATGGAATGCAAGTGACTCCACCGGAATCGTAAAAGCACAACGCTTGAAGTGAAATCCGATTAAGTCTCTCACAATAAATGATCCCCGCCGCAAGCAGCGGGGTATTCACTATGTCACCCTGAACTTGTTTCAGGGTCTACAGTATAGATGCCGAAACAAGTTCGGCATGACAATCTATAATACGACGCAAGCGTCGGGGTATTAAATCCAATAGAGAATATAAAGCCTCAGAAAATATCTGAGGCTTTTTTATTCTTCAATAAATCGGTGGAGAGTTTACCGTAAGTGACTGCCGCTACGCACGCGTTTATTCCTTTATAATCCTCCCCGAACCATTGATTTGTTGATTGACGCTCTTTGGTTCCCCTTTATATTTCACAGTACCGGATCCATTGATTTGGGCAGAGATGGAATTATTCGCGTAGACTTGAATATTACCGCTCCCATTGATCTGGACATCAATATCGTCTGCAACGAGTGAAGCTGCATCAATCTTTGAGGAACCTGATGTATGGATACGAACATCACCGCTCTTTCCGTTGAGGTGTAATTTTCCGGAGCCGTTAATTTCAATTTCTAAAGAGTTATTGTTGACGTGATTGATTTCGCCGTCAGCCGAACCGTTCGATGTGAATCCGCTGATATTCGGAACAGAAGCCACAACGCGAATCCTATTGGTAGGCAAAACAAATCCTTTTGTGTAAATACGAAGTGTATGATCGCGAACCTCAGTTTTTACAAGCGGCAGCAGATTTTCATCAGTTTCAATTGTTAATGACTGTTTCGCCTGGCAATCAATCTGGATTTCATAACTGCCATCGCACGTAATAGCTTCAAAAGCCGGAACGTCCCTCGTTTCAGTTTTAATGGATCCATTCCCGTGAATTCTATGCCACTGACAGGAGCTGAGCGCGAAGATACTTACCAATGAAAACATGAGCAGTTTTTTCATGACGTGTATTTCCCTTTCAGAAAAGTTTGACTGTCTTGCCAGATACCTCTGCATATCTCCTTAACAGTATACCTTACTTTTCATCTAAAGGTTTCAACCGGGAATAAATGTTTTTTCCAATCTGCTTTTCGTACAAATAATTATATAAATGGAAATAATTTGTGGGCCCTGCTGGGCTCTGAGCCGAAGGCTTACGCCAAAAAGATGGCGTACAAGCATGCGCCTCTGGCGCAGAACCTGTGACCTTTTATTCTGTGGGCCCTGCTGGGCTCGAACCAGCGACCCGCAGATTATGAGTCACTTCGGGCACAATTTCATAAATCGTTATTTCATCGCAACTTAATATTTTTCAACATCTTAAGGCTTGGAAGATGAAGGAACATTTTTCCACATTTTCTATTCATTTCCATATTTTCCGTAGCCAAATCGTAGCGAAGAATAACTTTCCTTTACATATTTTTTATAAAAATATTTAATTGAATCAACGCTCCTAGTCAAAGCGGGCATTTAAAACATTCTGTAAAATTGTTTTTAGTTCGACTATTTCCATACTTGTAAAATAGGCACTTTCAGGAATGAGATTATAGCTCCGAAAGGTTTTTCCTTTGTAGTTGTCATCAAATGAAACGAATTTGTCTCCTTGATTAATTTTTAATTTAGCGATTATAGGCTCAATATCTTCCACAATCGCAGTGGGATCAAGCATTACTTCATAACAAATGAATTTATAAATGTAACGAAAAGGGTGATTAATTGATTTCGTAAAAGTTCCCTTAAGCTCTATGTACTTGGGGTTTGATTGATGCGTTACGACAAAATCAATTCCTGTTGTTGTATTATAATCTCGTATATCAAAAGTAAATAGATTGGGAAATGCTTGCATCAATTGTATGAGTAAAATAAGGGTTTCAGATTCTGAATAATATCCAGAACTCAATTTCTTGGGTTCATAAAAAATATGATCTCCGACAATAATCTTCTTCCTTGATTCGCTGTTTTTATGTCGCAAAGAAAGTGCTTTTCGATCTTCTTCAATTGATTCAATCTTTTTCTCCATGTTTTCTATTTCTATTCGCTGATTGATAGCTCCCTTGATTTCTGCAGTATTAAAAATATCTGTGACTTTTTTCTTGATAAGATCAATTATTTCGATTTCAGAATTGTGAATTGAGCCTCTGTTTGCTGTAAGACTAAAAGCATCCGAGTCAATAAATGCCTGCAAATAAGTGTATACACCTTTTGCACCCTCTATCCAAGTATCCACTTTTTCAACGGGGATGCCACCTTTGCACGCCCAAATACCATATCTATCACTGTCTGCATGAGTTATTTCTGTTCGGCCTCTACCACGCCCCGTTAGGAGAATATCATAGCGACGTTTGGTCTCATACCCTTCAAGACTAATAATTAAATTAAATGTAGTTCCGTCAGAACAGGAAACTGGCTTCTTGTAAATTATTTGGCTAAAATAGTCATAATAGGCCTTATTACTCCCGATTTCAGAAACGTATTTCTTCATTTCCTTATCAGTCGAACGCTCAGAAGGGAAATAATGTCCCATAGAGATTTTTTCAAAATTGCTATTTTCGTATTGCTCAATTATAGGCAATGGATCAATTGCTTTCTTCGAGTTGTAGTCTTTTAAGAAGGCATCACAATCAAGACTACGTAAGTATAATTCAAATTGACGATTCTTAATGTTTTCATCAAAATATGTGCGAACAGTGCCTAGGATTGTATACCACATACAATAATCACGAAGGTGTTTGTGGTTAAGCTTAAATTTTGTGTGTTGTGTTCGAAAATGCAAATGGCCAATTATTCTCACAAAAAAGCCTTGATTCCAATCAGAGGGTAGCTTTACATTCGTATCGTCTGGGGATATGGGATCAGAGTATTCAATGCCTTCTTTGTCACTCGCGATCTGATCAATAGGATTATTTAGGACTACCGAATAATAATCACCATTAAGTACTTTTGAAGTAATAATCACCTTAATAGAATTAAAGAATATCTTGGCGCCATGCCCTTTATATCCAATTTTAGTCTTGTCCGGTATCAGTTGTTTATTGACCTTTGTAGAATTCGCTAAGTCAAAAAAATTAGGAATATTTGCCTTAGGTAGGCCTTTCCCATTGTTGAATATGTCAATTATTAATTCGTTTCCGCTTATTTTTTGATTTTCATAAACATGGCATACAACTTTTGTCGCATCTTCGTCAAATGCATTTTGAATTGCTTCTCTAAAAATTTCTAGAGGTTCGCCAAAATCTCGAATAATTTGAAGAATTTCATACTTGCTATTGACTTTGATCATGTTAGACATTCTATAGACTCCATTCTTTGCAGTATCTTTTAGCAAATCGTTGTTTCTAGTGTTACAATATTACTCATTCTCTCTCATTAACACAAGGAGCAAAGATCTATACAATTCAAATCATTAAATCACTCAACCTCATCGATTTCTTCTGGACATTCATTTTTTGCGACCATACTTGATGTCTTCCATTAGCTTCTGCATAAAAGTACGTGTCTTGACATTTTTTTTCAGATGATCTATAATAAGAATAATAGCACTCTCGCAGTTATATAAATCATTATATCCCGCAGCAAGTATCCTACAAACTTAATAATAAATCTTTTTGACCTAATGTAAGGCAAAAAGTATTGATAGTGTCCGCATCATTGCCCTTTTAGTTTGAGCTATAAGCTTCAAACCAAAAAGGACAGCAACCTACTTAACTTCCCTCACAATAAATAATGAAATTCGGATAAGATTAACTCGGTTGCTGTCCTTGCGGACAAGATGCGGACTAATAAAATAAATCTTAATAATTGTCAATATGATAAAACGACTTGAGGTGCTCACCATCGAACAGAATCAAATAAAAGTAAATGTCGAAATAGATTATATCGCCAAGACAATTTCATTAGTCGATATTAACAGCAATCGCGGATGCTTTACCCGATACAAGGAATATGTTTTTGCCAATCGTTCTCTCGACTATATGAACAAGTGGCTTACTATCCTTGACGCTATCAAATATGCCATTATAGAATCAAGGAAATTACTTGAGTCTGATATATCTGAAAAAACAAAATTGGAAGAAAGCCGATCTCGATAATTATGATAATATCGGAACACTAATCTATTCATTGACTGCAAACTTTTCAAAAACACGAGTCTTAAATAACTAATATGCTATAATACATATGAACATACCCAAACAGCTAAAAATAGGCGGTCATATCGTTAAGGTTGACATGAGTGAGGAATTGGATAATAATGGCGAGTCGGAACCTTGCATTAATCTGATAAAGATTAGTAAGGAGATAGCTCAGAGCCAAAAAGAGTCCACTTTGATACACGAGATATTTCATTTTTTAAACACCACCTTTGATCACGGCATGAACCACGCCTTTATGGATAGCTTGGCCGAACAGTTTTATCAAGTTTTAAAAGATAATAACCTTTTAAAATAACATGGCCAGAACGACTCGTCAATAGTTTGTTCTGGCAGCGGTATCGGTAGGATACTCATTCCTGTTATAGCCCCATTAGTATGAATCACCAACATAATACCCTCCACGAATTATTATCAATTCAAGCCGGAAGTATCAACAACCTTTTCTCTTATGAAGCCAAGTCTTATAAGGGATCTTTGTTGCAGGTGAATAAGGATATCAAGAAATACGTAAAAGCCGGTTGGGTCCAACAGATACCCTTCGACATAAGACCAAGAAACAAACGCCAGCAATATTTTTATTTCGTTACGAGAGGCGGCACAAAAGTTATTGACCGACTTGAGGACTTTAAACAAAAGATAACCAAGTCTTTGAATAACGCCGAACACGAGTCAATGAAGTTTGATGTTGCCTTATCCTTCCTGAGAAACTTCCCCGATTGTGAGTTTGATTTTAATTACAAAGCTGACTTTAACGGCATAAGACCGGATATATTTATCAAAGCAAAAAACATTCACGATCACCGAGAATATTCTTTCTTTGTAGAGATAGAACGCAAAAAGGAATTCACAAGGATTAGCCGAGACAAAATTTTAAGATATAATAAATTCATCAAGGAGGGATTATTTACCAAGAACGGATTATCTCCCAAGACTAAAATATTGTTTGTTTGCGCTAATCACCGCTTCGATATTTATATGAGACCCATTCAATATTCCGAACCGCTCAATAGACCAACTATCAATTTGCTTTACAAGCAGTTTGAATATTTCCTATCAGGAATTAAAGACATTTCCGACAAGCATTTTCGCTTTATCCCCTTCCCCGAATTTACCGATATAGCAAAACCCATTTGGCGTATGCCAAGCGGAACGAAAGTAAAGATTATAGAATAGCACTTTAAAAATAACTAACCCATCAATATGAGATGGGTTAGTCCCACCTCATATTTCACAGCCATAATATGAGGTGAAAAATGAACCCCAAAGTAAAAGCAGTCCTGGATTCAATAATAGAACAATTCAAGAGTGGTAATATTCCCCAAAATGTGGCTCTTGCCTCTTTCCCTATTCCTAATCTCCCAAGCTCTAAGTGGAGTTTGCTAAACCAACTGGCAATGGTTTTTGCTAAGACTTGCGATGCACGGGGATACAAGCAATGGCTTGAGTCGAAACGCTTTGTTAAAAAAGGAGCAAAGGCGATTTACATTTTCGTTCCTCTTATCAAGAAAGATAAAGAGAATGGAGAAGAAAAATCTCTCTTAAAGGGATTCGGTGTCGCACCTGTTTTCCGAGTTGAGGATACCGAAGGTGAACCGCTTGACTACCAACAAATTCAACTCCCCGAACTCCCACTAATGGAAAGAGCCAAAGAACTTGGAGTTGAAGTCAAAGTAATTCCGGGAAATAAAGAACATTTGGGATATTATTCCCATTCTAAGAAAGTCATTGCTCTAGCCAGCCCCGAAGAGTGCGTTTTCTTCCACGAGATGTGCCACCGAGCTGATGACCTTATCAAGAACGGATTAAAGAAAGGACAGGACCCGCTTCAAGAGATAACCGCCGAACTTGGAGCATTAGCCCTCTGTAATATCGTGGGGCTTGACGGATCTAAGCACATTGGCAATTCCTACCGCTATATTGAAGACCACGCCAAAAAGTTAGGCATCTCCACTTACACCGCAGTTATCCGAGTTTTAGCCGAAACTGAAAAGGTGCTGAACCTGATTTTGAAGGGAGGCGAACAATGTCCGACCGTGTCGTGAAGTTCAAGACCCTTGTCTGGAAGTTTAAGGAGACAAGCTTCAAGTATCCCGAACTTTCAGAGATACCAAAGAAAGCAATAAACTCTCCCGAAGATGTTTTCAGACTTTTCAACCCTTTATTAAGAGAAGAATCAAAAGAGGTTTTCCTTGTAGTCTGGTTGAGTGCCACAAACCGAGCGCAAGGTTTTGAGATAGTTTCTTCTGGCTGTCTTAGTTCTTCACTTGTAGACCCCCGTATTGTTTTCCGAGGAGCGATAGTGGCTAATTGTGCTGCTATAATAGTTGCTCATAATCACCCGTCAGGAAATCAAGAACCCTCTAGTGAGGACATCTCAATAACCAAACAGCTTGTAGAAGCGGGAAAGATTATTGGTATATCTATCCACGACCATTTAATATTTGCCGACAATGCTTTTACTTCTTTTGCTGAACGCGGTTTAATATAAGGAGTAGCCAGATGTATAGTCCCCGCATAGACGAAAAGCTAATCCCTGTAATATACAGGCGAGCCAAATCCTCTAATAAGCCGATGACGAAAGTCGTCAATGAGATTTTGACGGCAGAACTCTGTGAAGACTTCTTTTGTCGAAATTGTAATAACACAATTTCGGCAGATCAAGGAAGTAAAGAGGGATATTGCGATAAATGTAATTCTGCCGTATTTCTTTTAACCACCAGCCAATAGGCCGGTGGTTTTTATTTCCTGTGGATAACCATTGCTTATATAGCTTGACAGATTTAATAGGTGTGCTATAATATCTATATAAGTATTACAATGCTTACACCGATAGTAATATTAGCGAAATATGTTTAATCCAAATAATCTTAGCGATTTATCTTCTGAACTTGAGAACGTGTTGAATACCCCAGTTAGTGAAAAGATACTTGAACAATTCACTGAAAAACAACGAAACCTTTTAGCACATCTGATACATGATTGGACGCAAGGCAAGAAAGTTGAAGGAGCGATAAAGAATATTTTAGAATGTGGGAAAGAGAAACTAAAACCGAGGGAGTATAGCGATAAGACAAAATATTACTTAGAAACTAAATTAAACTAATATGAACAAGCTGTTAGAATTTCAAAAAAAGGTAGGTGCAATTACCAAAGACAGCATTAATCCATTTTTCAAATCTAATTATTTTGACATCAATAAGCTGATTGATGTAATCAAACCAATACTCAATGAGTTAGGATTAATCCTAGTACAGCCGTTATCCCAAACAGCGAATGATAAACCCGCTCTACAAACAATTATTTTTGATACCGAAAGCGATAAAGAGCTATTAAAAAGCACGACCCCCTTGCCAGAAAATCCCGATCCACAAAAAATGGGGAGCATCATAACCTATTACCGCCGATATGCTATTCAGTCATTATTATTCCTGCAAGCGGAAGACGATGACGGAAACAGCGCGGCGCAAGTTCCAAAGAAGATAGTGAAACAGGGAGTTCCTAAAGCAATAGACAAAAAAACTATACTCGCTACTCTGTTGAGAAAGGCTTCTCAGAATAAATTGGAAACGCCGGAAGATTACAAGGAGGCATGTATGAACATCACCGGTTTTGAGTTATTGCCCGCTAATTATGATTTAATTATTAATCATTTAAAAAAATAATATGCCAAACAATTTTATTGACGGATTTTTCGTGAACCAACCAAGAGAGAATGCACCCGAATTTGTGAAGGGCAGCATTTCAATTAATGTAGACAAGTTTATTCCCTATTTAAAATCAAAAGCAGTAATTACTTCCAACGGTGTAGGCTATGTCAACATCAATTTGCTATTGAGTAAAGAAGGAAAGCTCTATGCTAAACTTGATGATTGGAAACCAAACGGAGCGAAATCATCTTCCGTTAAACAAGAAGTTAGTCCCGACAAAGCTATAGCAGAGGAAGAAAAGGATATTAATGTTGCCGATATTCCTTTCTAGTTTCCTCTTATAGATGAAATGAAATTAACCAAAAGGAAGATTACGAATATATTGTCGAAATCGCTTGAGCGGCAGAATCTTAATCAAATCCGTGCTACAGTCGAGGATTTTAAGACTAATGTTGCAAACCTGCCTATCGATAAAAAGGGATTTTTCAACATAGGTTCCAATGGAGATATTTTAATGGTTAGCTCAAAATATCTCATTGGCGAGCTTGACCAGATACTCGACACTAAAACAATTGAACGAACAAAATATTATATCAAACGACTGGTTCGTTCGCTCTCTGAGTCAAAGACAAGCAAGATAAATGATCTGAATTTACACAGATGGAAAGAGTACGACGATATTCTTACCGACAGCCTTTGGATTCTGGATAAACGCGACATTTCCGGTGCACACAATGGTGGTTATTGGGGCAACTTTATTCCCCAAATTCCCAACCAATTATTAAGACGTTATACTAAAAATGGTGAATGGGTTCTCGATGCTTTTTTGGGTAGTGGAACAACTTTGATAGAAAGTAAACGATTGGGAAGGAATGGTGTTGGAGTAGAACTTTTACGGAAAGTTGCGCAATCTGCGGCAAAGGCAATTGACCAAGAAGATGATTTGTTCTCCGCTCGCACAGAAATAATAGTTGGCGATAGTTCAAGTATAGATTTTAAGGCGGAATTAAAGCAGCGAAATATTAAAAGTGTCCAACTTCTGATAATGCACCCGCCATACTGGGATATAATAAAATTCAGTGAAAACAATAAAGATTTGTCTAATGCAAAAACAATAGACGAGTTCCTATGTCTCTTTGGAAAAATCATTGACGCTACATATCCCGTGTTGGACAAAGGTCGTTACTTTGCAGTGGTTATTGGTGATAAATATTCCGGAGGAAATTGGATTCCTCTTGGTTTCTATACAATGCAAGAAGTTCTAAAACGCGGATATTCTCTCAAGTCCGTTATCATCAAGAATTTCGATGAGACAAAAGGAAAAAGGAATCAGAAAGAACTCTGGCGATATCGTGCATTGGTTGATGGTTTCTACATCTTTAAACATGAATATATTTTCTTATTTGAAAAGAAATAAATGAACTGCGTTGTCAGGACCCCGTTAGAACAAATGGAGATTATAAATACATCTACAAACTTGAGAACTTACCATACCTAACAGTTATCGGACAGGATAAGGATTCACATGGCAAGAACAAAAGTAACTCTAAAAGGATATGAAACCGTTGCAAGGATTTTTATAACGTCGTGAGGTTTTCAAATATCGGTAATTACTATGTCTCAATTACAAAGTAACAAATCCTATAAAGAAAAAAACAAGATAACGACTCTTAATATTTTACTTCCCATTAGTCTCAAAAATAGATTTAAGGCAGCCTGCGCTATTCGAGGAGAACAATTTAGTATTGTGTTGAGAAATTACATAGCGCGGTATGTTAAAAAGGTTGAGGTAGCTAATACTCATCAAAGCAAATAACCGCTTGACAGGATTAATAGGTATGCTATAATACTTATATAATCATTAAACCTATGACATCTCAACAAGACCTATTTCCCAACACGGAATTGAAAATATCCGAAAATGTTAATCTCAAATTAGAACAGGATAAACATAATCGCGATTATTATTTCAGACAGATTTTAGATGAGGAGTATTTATGGGATATGCGTTGTTGGTTCAAGCCCAAAGAACAATACACCAAAGAAGAAATCAAAATACAAATCCTGAAATGGATTAAAGACGAGAGCAATGGAAAATGGAATTTCAATTGCGGTCATAGTGTCTATTGTATAAGAAGGGTTCTTAATAATCAGTGGGCAACATTTAACGAGGTCATTGATTTGGTAATCAGGAACAACAAGGTTAAGTATGCAGATTCAATAGGAAGCTGGTTTAAAAGTTTCGTGTAACACTGTTGAATGAAGAATTTTGGAGAAAGGAATTGAATTACAATTCTAAAATGAGAACAGCATAATTGTCATCTGCCTTTCAATTATAGCAAGCACCCTAACAAGTCAAGGGTAGAACTCACTTCGTTCGTCTCCAGCCCTATGACTTGCCAGGGAACCCGCTTGCTTTCTTTCAGGCATAGATGAGAAATAACTCATCACAATTATTAAACGATATGTTTAATGAATTAGCAAAATGTTTTAATGAAAATGATTTACGAACTGCCCTCAAACGTTCTCGTTATGAAAGTTCTTATTTAAGCATTAAAGATATATCAGTGATTTTGATTGAGGAGTTAGGATATGATGATTCAATAGAGCTTATGAAGTGTCTAAATGAAACTATAAACTAATTATTAGATGTATGTCTATTAATAAATGCGAGTGCGGATCGAAAGAGTTTATTGTTGATGAGGCAATAGCTCACCAAGCGGAGATGGATGATGATGGAGAGCTGACGGTCTATAAGAGTCAAGAATGTGAAGTATTAAAAGTGGTTTGTGCGAAATGCGACAAGGTTTATAGCGAGGAAGATTTTAAACAGATTAATTTTTAATTATATGGCAAAGATAAATGAGTTAGTGATACGAATATTTGAGTCGGATAATGAGCCGGGATATTTTTACGATATATACGATACGGCTGATATAACGGACGATGACGCGGAATCCGTAGACGGAGGGTTTTGTACGAGTACGATAGAGAACGCTTTGGATATGGCCATAGAACAAGCTAAGAAGCTTATTGAGAGTAGTAAGCCCTAACGGAGTTATTATAACAACAGAAGAGACTTTGACTGCTAATTACATCAAAGTCGGCAATAAACGGGCGTAAGCCTGTTTTTTGTATATCCCGATGCCACTCCCTAGAATCAAAGGCCATCGTTTTCTCACCCTCCGCACGAAACGGAGCGCTCGACCTCCGGCCTTCCATTCTCACGCCTTATATAGCAACCTGTAAATTTATAATTATACCTCACTAACAAAGGGGGTTTTTGTTTTTACCTGTAATTTGCGACCACCTGATTATTCTGTATCCACACAAGAGATTTACAGGTTTTTTATATATCTTTTACAGGTGGAGCTATCGGAATTAAAAAACGACTTAAGAGACATAATCCCATTAGAAAGCGGCGGAAGTTTCAAACTACTTTGGGATATGCTTTATCATATCCGATTGCTTAAGTATGTCCGGCAGTCAGACATTAAGTTAATTAATTCCCGATACTCTAAGATTTGCTCTACAAAGAAACTTGATCGGCTTGTAGGATTAGGACTTTTGAATCTGACCGCCAACGGCGTCTATGTGTCCACTCCTAGGAGTTTAGATATTCTAAAAGAAGCGGGCTACGATACCAGAGCCGTGCCTAAGAACTTTAACGGAGAAGGCGGTATAAACGAGCTTAACAACACCGAGGTTTTTATCCAAGCCCTTAAACTTCCAGACTTCAAGGCGTTGCTCTACCCTTCTTTTGATTACTTAAGGCCAGACGCTTTACTTGTTAGAGCTAATGATAAGGCTTATAAGTTAGAATTTTTAGAAATAGAAGCGAGTAAGGCCGGTTGGAGTGATTGGCTTGAGAGTAAGAGGATCAACTATTTGAAACTTGCCCGCGACAAGAGAGTTTATAATTATTGGAAAGAAAAATCTTATCATTTAGATTTGCCCGTTCCTTCTATAAATACCTTTAAGTTTTCTGTCGTGTTTGTTTGTAAATTAAAAAAAGATTTTGGACAAGGATTTAATTTTTTAAGTAGTTTATGAATTTATTAAAAAACAAGTTTAGATTATTAGGGTTCGTTTTTACGTTTTTATTTATTCTTGTCTTACTTATTGGTTTTTTATATGGACGAAAACCAATAAAAGGAGCAACTCGATATAGTGATAATTATTTTTATACCAGCGAGGTATCACTAAAAAAGAATGTTCTTTACAAATTTGATTGTGATTTTGATGATAAGGGTCTATTTATCAACGATGTTAATTATACTCATTATATATTTTATCACTTTTCGATAATTTGCGATAAAAATTGTATTTTAAAATTTAGACACGATGAACATCTTTATAATTTTTCTTTTTTTTGGAAACATGACTTTGTCGTTTACGAGAATCAAATAGACGATATGGGTATTACATTTTATAGAGATACACTCCAATTTTACTATGTAAAATCGGATTATGAAAAAGTGATAAGACATAATTTTGGGTATCACAAAATATTTAATAAATAGATTATTTATGAAAATTTTGGGTGCTATATTTCTTATTGTATTTATTTCACTTTGTCTTATCTTTTTAGTTATTAATATATTTTTTATCTCTACCGAAGCAATCGGACATTTCCTCTTTAATTTGTTGGGTGTAGAATATTCCAGTTTTTTTATTTGGCCACTTCTTATTTTTGGAACTTTAGCTATTACATATTATTTAGCATCATTAACAAGTTATAAAGACCTTTATAACAAGGATAAAATTATGTCATTACTTGAACCCACAGATGACAATCTTCCGACCAAAAAAGAAATTAATTTATCGGAAGTTAATCTACAATCATTGATCGGAGAACTCCAGAATACCCTAACTTCTCCCACACCGATATTTTTTAAGGGATGGGGAAATAGACGTTTAGAATTGGATGTTGAAAGAGTTAGGTTATTAAATCAATATATTCGGAGTATAGCGGACACCGGTCAATCTTTTATTCGTTTGAAAGTAGATGCATTAATCAGTTATGATAAGATTAATCATCTTGCCCACACCGAGTTAAATGAATTAAAAAGACAATCAATAATATCTGATAATAACTTAAAGTTATTGCAAGATAAATACGAAAATGAACTTACTGCCCTCAAAACAGATACAGAATTAATGAAAATCAGGCTAGAGAAAGAAAGGATTGAACTACAAAGACAGCAAGATGAACTTCAAAGAGATAAAGACCGTCATCAAATGGAAATGGCCGAACGTGAGACAGCAAAAGAAGAACGCATAATGGATGCCACCAATAGGAAAAACATCAATGAAACTCATATCTATCTGGAAAAATGGCAAGCTAAGTTTGATGGAAAAGTAAAAAAACAAGTTATTGAATTATATAAAAAAATTGTTCAGGATTTAGACACAGAAAACATCACTCCCTCTCAAACCCTTATACTTATTTCTTTATTTGGCAGTGGTGTTACATCTTCGATAGAAGATTTTGATATGAAACGCAAATTAGCGGAAGAAACACTGAATAAGATGAAACAGGAAACTGCCTATAAAAAGGCGGAGGCGAAAAGTAAGTTTACCGAAGCAGAGGTTCTTAATTTTAAATATGAAAGAGACAAGGCTGCCACGCGTGAATAAGTATTTACTAAAACTCGGTTCATTAGAAGATATTCACCTTGAGTTGCCATATATAACAAATCTTAATCAAAGATTTAACCACACATACATAATCGGCAAGACGGGTATGGGAAAATCCGTTCTAATGGAACGAATGGCCGACTATGATATGAAGTATGGGCTATCCGTTATCTTCATAGATCCGAAAGGCGACAGCGTCAACAAACTGATAAATCCTAATGCTCGTTATGTTTCCTTTAATAACCCTGTCAAGATAAACCCTTTAAGACGCCGCGGGTATAAAGTAGATACTCTTATCCGAGAATTTACAGATGTTATGGATATTATGATTACAGCCACCTCTATAAATCCGGAGGCGACCGTTCGTATGAAAGAGATACTCTCCAAAGCGATTAAGGGATTTAAAGAAGAAGACCGCAATCTTAAGTTTTTAAATGAATTTTTGAGTTTTAAGGATGTCAGAGAGCGTTATCCATTTTCCGAGCCAGCCACTCGGAAATGGTTCAACGAAATAGAAGACACCAAGAAAAGCGGATTTAAAAAAACGAGCGATTATATAAACACAATGGGAAGCATATCAAGCCGTCTTTCTCAATTTCTTGATAATGAAGAGATGAGCCAATTTCTTACGACAGGAGAAAACGAGTTTGATATTTCTTCTATCATAGAACAGGGTCAGTCCTTACTTGTTAATACCGCCACCAGCGACAACGACAACCAGAGGTTCTTATCTGCTCTGATTCTCTATTCAGTTTTTTCCTATATCAAGAATAACACGATCAAGAAACCTTTGATGATTTACATTGATGAATTTCAGACAAGCGTCAATTCCAGCTTCCCTTCCCTATTACAATTTGCCAGAAGTTGCCAAGTTGGATTCACTCTTTCTCACCACGATTTTTTGGAAATAGAACCAAAGGTATTAAGCTCAATATTCGGAATAGTCGGTTCTTATATTGTTTTTAATTGCGGCGACACTGAAGCAAAGAGATTAGCCGATATTCTGAGAGTTAAGGAATCCGAAATAATGGACTTGCCGGATTACCACGCTTTTACGAGATTAGGAACAAGCAACAGCCATATCAAAACTTTTCCCCCTCTTCCCAATCAAACAGAACCAATCCCAAGCCAAACCACCCCAACAGAACAAGAACCAACATATAATTTCTTGTCTGATGACTGGATAATGGTATAATAGATATAGAAACGCAGAGATAGGCGAAAAACCGAATCTTAGTTTGACTTGTCACCAAGCACAGATAAGTCGTATTGTGAGCGGAAGCTAACGGAGCATTTGATGACTCCTATCAATGCGATTAACGGCCAGCGGTTGAACTATAATATTTATTTAGTCTTTGGCTGAAACTGAATAGATATTATTTGCGTTTCGATTTGATGACGAAGGACCGGCTCATGCCGGTCTTTTGCTTTATATGGTATAATAGAAGTAGTCCATTAAAAAGAAAGGAGCTTCTATGGAATACCTCAATTTCCAAGAGATTAGCCAGAAGATACAATTCAAAGATGTTTTGGATTGGCTCAATATCCCTTACACCACGACAAACGGAGAATTGAAGGGCGAGAGATTCGTAATCACCACTTCTAAAAACCTTTACTTTAATCCAATTGGAGAAGATAAAGGAAGCATCATTAACTTTTTGGCGCAACAGAAAGGAGTTGATTTAAGAATGGCAGCCAAGGATTTGAAAGACCATTTCTTGACGACACCGAAAGAACCAAAACGGGAATTGCCTAATCTGGAATTACACTATTGTAAATTCCTTGAGGACAAAGGGATCTCCGAAGAAATGGCTAAGAAATACGAAATCGGCCTCGTCAAGCAGCATAGCATTATTTCCGGTCGGATTGCTTTTAAGATGTATGATGAAAACGGCAATCATTCCGGCTATGTCGCTTACAACCCCAAGACTGATGAATGGTTTTTCCCAAAAGGGTTTAAGAGAACTCTTTATAACGGAAACCGCGCCGCGTCCGAGGTGGTTCATCTGACTGTATCTATTTGGGAAACGCTTGAGCTTATCAAGAAAGGCGACCCCTCTGTTTCCCTTATCGGTAAGACTATGACCGACATCCAAGCCGAGCAGTTATCCAAGTTCTTTTGTGTAATTGTTCATCACCCTGAGCCCGATAACATAGTTGTCCGTCTCGCTAATAAAACTTTCGTCAAGGTTGCCTAACCTTAATAGCCCTGAATAAAACAGGGCTTTTTTATTAACAGCTTAACCCTATATCACTACTTGACATAATATTTGGATGTGTTAATATACACTGTTAAACAAAAATATGAATAACGATTTTTATCTAACATATATAGACGAGATGACGCACGAGGAGCGCAGTATATTTCTGTATCGCTTTATTTTAAAATTGACTTGCACAGAAACAGGCAAGAGATTAAAAATGCCAATCCGAAAGGTAAAACTAATATCAGACCAATTTAAAACTATGATAGGTTTGGCGGAAATAAAGAAGTATGTCCTTGAAGCATTTGGCGTTTTGCGGGATATGCTATAATGAAATAAGACGGATATGATAACACCATTTGGCGAAACATATCATTAAGTAATAATTCGCACACGCGAGGGGTAATACCCTCCCGTTTGTGCTTTCTATTTATATGTTTGACATCTTTCATTCCTACAAACAAAAGCATCATGAACTGATCCATAAATTTGGCGAATTATTTTGTCATTATAGAATTTATATTGCGGCAATGCAAAGATTAAGCATCGCTTCCCGCCTTAAAATACTTGAAGATAAATTAGCCGAAGTTCAAAAAAACATTAGAGCAATATCCAATTATTTACAAGTTGATATTTTAGAGGTTAACTGTGAAAAACGGAGAAGAATATGATTAAAATCGGAGAAAGACTTTTTATTATTAGAAAATATATTTTCGTTAGAGCGCAAGCGAAGCAATCAAGAAAGATAAAATTACTCCTGTTGACGATTTCTGGATTGACGAGGATTTATTTTACTTGACTCTTTCCTTTTTTAAAACGGTTAGCGTTCCCATCACGCCGGCGGCTCGATTCTTTCAGAAAGTAACACACTCTTGATTTAAGTTTCATTTCTTTTTACACTTTTTCTACTTTGACCGGACAGCGGAGTGCAATTGGTGTCAGGTGATACTATTTCAGCAAAACAAGTTTTTTCGTTTCAACAAAATTTCCAGCCTGCAATCGATAAAAATAAATCCCGCTCAACATTTTTGCCGCATTAAATGTTGTGGTATATATTCCTGCCGATTTCACTTCGTTGATAAGTGTTGCGACTTCTCTTCCCAGTATATCAAATATTTTAATTGTTATATGAGATGCTTTCGATATTCCATATTCTATCCTTGTATTTGGATTGAACGGGTTCGGATAGTTCTGGTATAAAACAAATTGATCTGGTATTTCTGTCTTAGCATCTTTTACAAAAGTAACACCGCCGTTGGTTGTCTTAAGGATTGTGCCAGCTTCCCCAACAGCCCAGCCTGTATTATTTACAAAATAAACAGAGTTTAACGCTGTATTTATCTCGCTTGTTTGACTTATCCAATTATTACCACCATTGGTTGTTTTGAGTATCAGACCTAAAGAACCCACAGCCCAACCAGTATTCTGATCAATAAAATGAACTGAATACAAAAATTTATCATTTCCGTTAGTTTGATTTATCCAATTAGCTCCTCCGTCGGTCGTCTTAAGAATGGGTCCAAGTACAACACCAGAAGAATTTAAAAATACTCCTACTATCCAACCAGTATTCTGATCAATAAAATCAACGGATTGTAGATTACCACTTGTTCCGCTTAATTGACTTATCCAACTGTTTCCCCCGTCGGTTGTTTTGATGATAGCGCCGGACTGTCCCACAGCCCACCCGGCATTTTGATCAACAAAGTCAACCGAACTTAACCAATCACTGATGCCACTTGATTGTCTAACCCAATTAATTCCGCCGTTGGTTGTTTTAAGAATTGTACTACCATCACCGACTACCCAACCGATATTCTGGTCAATAAAATGGACTGAACGTAACCAGTCACTAACACCACTTGATTGGCTTATCCAATTAGTTCCTCCATTTGTAGTCTTAAGAATTGTGCCAGATTGACCTACAGTCCAACCAGTACTCTGGTCTATAAAATCAACTGAGAATAACCAACTGCTTACCCCGCTTGATTGACTTATCCAAGCGGTTCCTCCATCAGTTGTTTTTAGGATTATGCTACCGACATTGGTAATGTCGCCGGTTTGTCCCACAACCCACCCTGTATTCTCATCGATAAAATCAACAGAGCTTAGCCAATCACTTGTACCGCTTGATTGTTTTACCCAACTGATTCCGTCATTGGTTGTTTTAAAGTTTGCTGTAATTTTTTTATTACCATTCATTGTTAATGTTAGCGGATTAGTCGAACCACTTGTATCTCCGCTCCAACCAGTAAATGTATAACCTTGATTTGGTGTCGCTGTTAATGTAATTGTCGATCCGTAATTATAATTCACCTGATCAGGATTCTTGGTTACTGTTCCGTTAACTGCAGTTACCGCTAATGTGTATGTGTTGATGGCAAGGATCGTGTTCCGCAATACCGAAACAGTATTGCTGTTCGCGTTTGTAACAACGAAGTCTGGTTTACCATCTCCATCCATATCACCGATAGCAACACCGTATGGATACGATCCCGTCGTGAAGTCAACTTTTGGAGCAAAGGAGCTTGCCGTCATAACTCCGGAATCGCTTCTGTTCCTGAAGACCGAAACAGTATTGCTGTTCGCGTTTGTAACAACGAGGTCAGGTTTGCTGTCTCCATCCACATCACCGATAGCAACACCGCATGGATACAATCCCGTCGTGAAATCAACCTTTAGAGCAAAGGAGCTTGCCGTCATAACTCCGGAAGAGCTTGTGTTCCTGAAGACCGAAACAGTATTGCTGTTCGCGTTTGTAACAACGAGGTCAGGTTTGCCGTCTCCATCCGCATCACAGATAGCAACACCAACGGGAGTCGTTCCCGTTGTGAAGTCAACCTTAGATGCAAAGGAACTTGCAGTAATGGAACCGGAAGAGCTTGTGTTCCTGAAGACCGAAACAGTATTGCTGCTCGCGTTTGTAACAACGAGATCTGGTTTGCCGTCTCTATCCACATCATCGATAGCAACACCGTATGGATACGATCCCGTCGTGAAGTCAACCTTTAGAGCAAAGGAGCTTGCCATCATAACTCCGGAAGAGCTTGTGTTCCTGAAGATCGAAACAGTATTGCTGCTCGCGTTTGTAACAACGAGGTCTGGTTTGCCATCTCCATCCACATCACAGATAGTAACACTAACGGGAGACGGCCCCGTCGTGAAGTCAACCTTTGGAGCAAAGGAGCTTGTTGTAATGGAACCGGAAGAGCTTGTGTTCCTGAAGACCGAAACAGTGTTGCTGTTCGCGTTTATAACAACGAGGTCTGGTTTACCGTCTCCATCCACATCACCGATAGCAACACCGTATGGATGCGATCCCGTCGTGAAGTCAACCTTTGGAGCAAAGGAGCTTGCCGTCATAACTCCGGAAGCGCTTGTGTTCCTGAAGACCGAAACAGTATTGCTGTTCGCGTTTGTAACAACGAGGTCTGGTTTGCCGTCTCCATCCACATCACATATCACACCGCCAATGGGAGCCGATCCTGTTGTGAAATCTAATTTTGAGGCAAAGGATGATGTATCTATAATTTGTGAACTTGGAAAAGTTACAATAAAGGGAGCATTTGCGTATGCCGTTAATCCATTTACTGTTACAGAAATTGGCTGGTACGTCGCTCCGGTTGGAACAGCGACAACAAGCTGCGTTTGGGTGGCAGAAGATACCTGTGCACTTACTGCGCCAAAGTATACAATATTATTTGCTGGAGTTGTACTAAAGTTTGAGCCGGTGATGGTAACTGTTGTTCCAATGGGACCGGATGTTGGAGTGAAGGATAAAACTGCTGATGTCGAAACCGCCGTACCAGTTCCACTAATTGAAATATTTTTAGTCGTCGCACCTGAGCTTGTATGTGAAATATTCCCCGATTGAAATCCGGCACTCATCGGACTGAATTTTGCATAAATTGTTGTGCTAGGAACCGTACTACCAGATTGTGTTAGGTTTAGTGAACTTGCAAATCCAGATATTGAGTTTAACGATACTTGAAATCCAGTTGGTGCTTGAATCGCAATATTTGCTGTCAGATTACTACCCGAAACTGTGTAGGATTGAGATGATGAATTCTGGCCTACTACGACATTTCCAAAATATGGTAATGAAGTTGGCGATATTGTTATTGTTGGTGTTGAAGAAGTTGTTGTAAATGTGAGCTCGCTTCCGTAGCTGGTCCCCGCAGAGTTGGTTGCATATGCCCTGTAATGATACAGGATTCCAGGACTCAATCCGGTTATACTGCTTGTAAATGTTCCGGTGCCTGTTCCATCCGATGTATGACTATTACCTAATGTGGGATTACTACCTGTACTCCAACATACTCCCCGGACTGTTATAGTAGCTCCTCCGTCAGAGGTTACATTTCCTCCAGATGATGCACTTGTACTGGTTATGTTTGTAGCAGTTGTCGTTGTTACTGTGGGTGCATTAGGGGCAATGTTCGTACTTGTATAAGCATAAGCACATAGATCCTCATTATTACCCAACGAAGACCAAGTTGATCCTCCTGAACTTATCCAACATTTTCCTGTTTCGAAGGTAGGATTATTATAACCAGCAATATACGCTTCAATGGGAATTGGATAATTCCAACCTGGTGTTTGATAACTAATTTTTACATAATAATTATTCCCATTTGAAATGTTTATTGGAGAAGAAAAATCAAAGGCGTAATATCCTGTATAGGTGCAAGTCTGACTCGAAATTGATCCCAATAATCCAGTCAATGAACTGCTACCATCAAAATTATCATAGACTTCCATACTGACAACAGATCCTGGATAAGTTACATATGTTCCAATTTTCATCAATTGGACATTTCCCGTTGCAATGAATTTCACTAAGGCATATGCTTGTGATGTGCCATATCCTACACTCTCTACCGATCCAGATTCCGAATATGTAGAAATTGTTTGATTTGGATTATAATCGATATAATCTTTAAATAACGTCACTTCGTTATTGACTTTTGTATCTTGATATGCAATATAGAAATAACCGTTTTCACCCCAGCTTGTTCCCCAACTATTTTTAATTATCCAAGCACCGGTTCCTCCTGCCGTAACTTTATTATCATCCCATCCAACGAGTGTCACAGAATGATTGTTACCCGCAGTTCCAGAATAATAATAAGTATAATTACTTGCATTGTACGATGATTCTGTATAATACATATTTGTAGATAATGCACCATATTGTTGGATAAGGCTCTTTATTAGTATTGGATCAGATTTGGGAATAAACCAACCTGAGGTAACTATACCTTGAGGATTGAGACCAGAGGGACAATCGACAGTAGTATGTTTATCATTATAGGGATCATCTGTTTCTGATTTTGGTCCTGAGCCTCTTGATAAATAGGCTAACGAATATGAAGAATTCCCCCCTTCACAAGGAGCCACTAAAAAAGGAGAATGACATGTATTCAAATTATCTTCCGAAAGGTCGTATGTACCTTTGCCATTAACTTTCCAGCGAGATTCAATCGCACCCATAGTAGCAAATGTCCAACACGCTCCACAAGTACCTTGGTCTTTTACAGGGGTTAATCCTCCGGTACTGCGCAAGTCAAAACTTGCAGGAAGTGACTCTTTTTTTGCTAATTGTTTTTTTAAATATTCAGGTAATTCTGTATGTATTTTATAAGGAGGTGGAATGTACCCTAATGGATGTCCATCAATGGTAAATTGTTCGCTGTTCCCGCTTCCTTTTTGTTCTAGCCATTTCACATAGTCCGGATTGATTTCATTATTCATCTGTTGCGAATAAACCGATGATATAAGACTAAATAATAAAAGAATAACACTGTATTTCAGGTGATTAAACATTTTCCTATCCTCTTCATTCACAGGCGGGATTACCGACCTAATATGCATGGGAGATCATTAGATAAATTTGTTACTCCACAAAGCGGGGACATTATTTCTATGTCTCCGGCTCTCACAACAGAAAGGATGGCGGCTCCGCCAATCCGCCCAAAAATGGCGGACGCCGTGCCCTGCGACAAGCAGGCACAAAACGCGAAAGACGACGGGCAAGCAAGCCACAAAGCCCTTTTCAAATTACCTGCGCCAAAGAAGAGGGGCTTTGAAAATGTCCCTCTGTCGCTTTTATATCTCATCGACTCAAAATACTTCAACTGATTGCAGAAAACGGTCAGGGCTTCGCGAAGTGGCGATATTATTTGCACTTTACTATCGCCACACGCCAAAAGATAATATAATGAAGAAAACTTTTTCTACCTGTACCGTCCTTGCCGTTTTTCACAAACCTCTTATTGTTCGGTGTTTATGCAATTATTTAGTCCACCTTTCCTCCTTCTCTTACAATTGGTGGCCCGCTTAAAAAATCAACTACAACATTTGAAATTTCTTTTCCGTCCTTGTCATAAGGTAACACTTTCACGGACTTCCCTTGATATTCAATAATGATAGGGTACGATTTTGCGGTTGATGAATACCAAATTGCTTCTACAGTAGACATACCAACGCTTTCGTATTCTCCTGTTCTCGTGTTTACCATACTGACTTTTGCACCTGGCGGATTTGTTGTAACATTGACTTTCCAGCCAGTCCAAGTAATGCTATTCTTTACTGGCGCTTCCGTTGATTTTGGATATGATAGGACGCCGTTACCACCACAGTCGGGGCATTTGTAATGTACAACTCCGCTGCCACCGCAAGTAGAACACTTGTAAGATTTTTTATCTTTTGAATTAACATAATACCCCTTACCGTCACAATAAGTGCACTTGTAAGGTTGTGGATCTGTTCCTGTCCCACTGCATTTAGGACATTTTTTTTGATAAATAGGAGCTGTTTCATAGGTATAAGTTTTTTGTTCGTCTTTGCTTACTGTTTCTGCCTTACATTCAAAATACCATTCAAAGTTGCTTTTTTTAGTAACGCTTCCAGCTTCATTATAGGAAACTGGAACACCATTAAGAAGAATATAAACAACTTGAGCATTATATAATCCTTCTAATTGGGGGCCATTGATGGTATATTCTTTATCAAACCCCGTCAATATTAATCCTTTGTTCCAATCATCTAAATACCCGGTTGGAAAAGACCATTGTGTCCCATCAATGATTATTGCAAATCCGACATCACTAAGCTTTAAAGGCACTTGCTCATTATTTCGTATCCGAATTTTAAATTTAATATTTTCTGGAGTGACTGTATAATATGGAGTGTTTGAGACTTCATAATTATCATAACCCGGTTGGGTAGGATCTGCATAGGTAACCTGTTTATCTCGATTGACATTACGCGTTGCTACGAATGGGACTATTTCAGTTGAAATAGTAACTCCACCTTTTTTTTGCGATTGTGTGGTTTTACCGGTTGCTTTAATTACCGGCAACTTATATGAAACAGTTATGTTTTCACTTTGCTTCTTTATATCGTAATATGTTTTGTCTGTCCGTGAAAATTTTTGAACTGCACAAGACCAAAATAATAAAGCAAACATGATTAGTATAAATGCTGAATAATAATGTTTTTTTGTTTCCATTTTTTACCTCTCAAGATTTAATTGGTAATGTCCCGTTTTTTAAAGTGGTTTCTGGTTTCCACTATTTTCTTATCGCAAAATTGATATCATGAAGTGTCAAAGGATAATCTTTGAGATTCTCGTGTTTTTTCAATATGCCTTTTAAACTTTCTCATATACTATTGATTCGCGCGATTGTAGACTTTATCGAAAAATACTATCGATTTAAGTGTTGAACACCAATCTGAAATGATTTTCATCTGTTTCATTTACTTAATTGTGATTTGCAATTGCAACATAACAGACTAGCTAAGCTGATCATTTCAATAGGAGCATTTTGCGTACTGCAATATACTCTTGGAACTTAATCCGGAAAAAGTACACGCCAGATGAGAAACCATTCATATTAATATGCGCAGTGTAAGCACCAGCCTGCTGCCATTCATCAACAATGATTTTTACCTTTCTTCCCAGTAAATCATAAATCTCCAGGGCGACTCTTCCCGACACGGGTAAGTCGTAAGAAATGCTTGTAGACGGATTAAAAGGATTTGGATAATTTTGATTCAAGCTAAAATGTGTCGGCAGTTGCACGTCACCGATATGGGGCACCCCAGTGATTACTGCGCTGTCATCCACAGCAAAGAACATTGTATCTGTCAATCCTTTATAGGCAATTATTACAGATGTTTCACCTTTCGATTTTCCCGTGAACATGTTTGTACCGGAGTTCAATGATAGTACACTCGGATTCTGAATTGATATATGCAAATCTGAACTATTGGAGGAAACTTTTGACAAAAATGTGCTGTAAACGGCAAGATATTCCGGTGAAAAACGTTGGCCAACAGGAATTTCGACTACCTTGGGTCTCGCATAAAAGTTGCTAACCTGGGACAGTGTATTAACCTTCATTAATCGCTTGTCATATGACCAGTAAGTTGAGTCGCCCGATCTATAAACAGAAAGGATTTCTAAAGGCTGATCATTCAAATATGTACCGCTTACTTGAATTGTGAAACCTTGATCGAATGCTCGGTCGTATGAAATATATGACTTTCCTTGGAAGAATAGCTTTACATATTGAAGACCTGCTGTATCCTGTAAACTAAAGTGGATGTTCAAAGTGCTGTCTACAAGAAGATTTGTTGTGTCGGAAAGAGATACTATTCTTAATCCAGTAGTCTTTACACCGAAACGAACCGAGGCAGAAGTTCCCGACCCCTGAGATGCCAGTATCTTTGCAAATGTTGAATTAGTTGGAATGGAACCAAATGTGTTACTGTTAGAATTGATGTTCAATAAATTGCTGACTAAGTCACCTACGTCGAGACGAGAAGTAACAGAATTAGACCAATCACCCCAATGGATCACATTGTCAAATACCGAGACATTTGCAGCGTTCGTTTCTAACCCAGCGAGTTGACTTTGAATTGAGACCATTATGTCACTGTCAAGTAAAAAAGAGGTCGTGGAATACGCTTTCAATGCATAGTCAAGAATTAACATTGTGCGCAACGCTAGATCTGTGGTCTCTTTAGCTGCCGCACCGGCTGGCGGATAGATCACCACTAATATATCGGATAGTTTATCCATCAATTCTAGAAAATCTTGCCCATTCGTTATGGCGCTCCAGAGTTCAGGGGGAACATCTGGCCAACCCTGAATACCAGCAAAGAAATCACCAGCAACTAAGTGTGCCGGGACATTTGTTTTTGCAAAGACATGTCCACCTTGTAAAATCGTCCGCAAATCTAGAATTGCATCTGTGGGTGATATGTAGTTAAGATTTGGCCAATCTCCATTGAATTGAAGAAAGGCTGCTGACATGCGATTTACGGCTATACTAGGGTCGAATAGGTACCAAGTTTTGATTAGATCGCGAGCATATATATTTTGGTTGATGAATGGAATGATTTCTGCCGAAAGTAAATTTGCAAGAGGAGACCCATCATTAGGGCAATCAAGTAGAATTGCTCGATTAACATACCCCTTGGAATAGTTTGTCGGTGTTGAGTAAGAAGGATTTTCTACAAAGGCACGAAGATAATTACCGCCCATGCTATGTGAGACATACATCACTTGATTCGAGGAATAACCCAACTCGCGCATGCTTCTTATAAGCTGAACACACCGGTTTTTAATCCATATGCTTCCGACATTGAATCCTGCATTGTTTATAATCGATGGAGCAGATTTCACTAGAAAACGGTTATCATTTATGAAAAGTTGCTTTGCTCCTTGGTAATCGTAACCGAAGTTAGACCATGTTGATGAGCTACCTCCAAGACCGTGAATGAACAAGAGCGGGGGTCTTACGACTTTGATTGGCATCTTTTTAGAAATATTCGTCCCATCGGTGAGTAAGGCATTCACCGTAAGCCAAACCGTTTTCTCACTTGCATTCTGATTGGATGTATTATTTCCTACAAAATCATCAGGAGCGACATACCAAAACCAGTATTGGTTACCGTTAATAGGTCTACTTTGACTCGCGGATGTGCTTATAGCATTGTTCGCTTCATCGCTAAATTGGTCAGTTGTCGTTGCATCCATAACTTTGCCGATCTTTCGTACGTCCGTATCTCCAAACTCATCAGAAAGTGTGATTTGAACTTTACTTGCACTCTTTGACAATGAGGCTATCATATACAACCGCGAGACTCCATCCGCCGCAACACCCAACGGAGCATTGATAATAGGACTGGTGTAACTATAATCCCATGCCAAAGCTAAGTCTATGGCATTTGATGGTGGAGTCACTATATTGATCTTATTTGAGATCAGGGATCGCGAGGCCATCAGGCTATCGACAATGCGAAACTGATATCTACCAGGATTTTGTATACTGACATCAGTTGACATCATTATCCGATCATTCACTCTTCCTCCTCCATTGATCGTCTTTATTTGACTCCAACTTAGGCCGTCGTTGCTTGATAATTGTATTCGGTAAGCATATTTTCTTGTCGCACCATCAGTTGTATATGGCGCACCTATTGTCATCAGGTCCGTCCATTGTAAGTAAAACTTTTGATTACTAAAGATAGTATCTGCAATGGAAGATGCCCAAAGAATAGCCGGGACTGCCTGAGAGCGCTGTACATTCAGGTATTTATTAGGAGCACTTCTGTCCGATGAAATATCGAGAGCACTTGCAACATATGTACCCTCGGCAGCATCAATTGGAATATAAAATGTTGTAGATGCACTTCCCTGTGTGTTCGCAAGCACTGTGGATGAAATTGTTGTATCTGGGCTAGACAAGGTCAATTTCACTACACCACCATTGGTCATATGTTTAACATAAAGAGTTAAACTATTTCCGGTAAATAAGCTTCCCGTGGATAAAGTAAGGGAGGGAAATAGTTTGTCTCCGCTTAAACTATAGTAGCTCGCTCCCCAGCCGGAATCAGCCACAAACCCATCAGATGTGAATCGAACTAACATCGTACCGCCTGATGATATTATAGAATTAGGGATGGCTGAACCACTGAACTTCCCTAGAACAGGCGAAGCTGTTGTGGACCCATCGTAGATGGTAACAAAGTCATAGTTTTTCTCAGTGCGGAAGGATGAGAACGATAACACAATCTTCTGAGCGTCAGTAGGCGAAATGAGCCAAGATAGGTCAAGGTTATTATCGTAATTATCGAGGCCACTTCCATCGTCAAAACTTTGAGTCGGTTCGCTCAAGACTGCAAGATTTCCAGTGTAAAACATATATGTAGCTGAAAACTGACTTATGGAGAAGTCCGTGTAGGCAACAACTCTCCAATAGTAAGCCTGTTTTGGCTTGAGACCAAAATAAAGCGACGTTTGGGTTCCCGGTGGCCACCAATATGTAAAGCCATTAAAGTTAGCATCTGTCGAATATTGAACTTGATAATGTGTCGCGTTGCTGACATTGTCCCAAACAAATGGAACGTTGATCCAAGATAGAGTCGAGGCGTATGATGGGAGCAATAGATTTGGTGACGAGATTGCTGGACCATCAGGTTTTGTTCTATAGCTAAATGGTGACGACCATGGACTTGTATCAGATCCATCGAACAAGTATGCTCTGGTTCGCCAATAATAGGTCGTATTGCCTTTGTAACTGTTTGGCGAGAGAATTGCAGCAGCTAAATATACTGTATCATTTGCAGTCGTCTTGTATCCAAATCTCTGGTAGGATTCAGCTATGATTTGGTAGAAATTCGAATCTGTGGATATCTGTAATCCATACGTATCCGCACCATTAACGGTTAAGACTACAAATTCTGGAATCAAGGGAATATTTGTCGCCCCATTTGACGGATAAACCTTTGGCGGTAAGGGTAAGCTGTTTGCGGAACTTATGATATTGTTTGTTTTTATTAACCCTTGCGAACCATCGTTTTTCTGAATGGGCTGGGAATAAGATTGGCATTCAATCGTTGAATTATTTTTACTTGATGGGTAACGGTCTTCCTTATGTCTGTTCGATGGGGAAATGTGGGTCTGCGTAAAGACCAATTGAGTAGAAAAAATGAGGAGAAAGAATATTTTCGAAAGTGAGCAATGCACTATGCAAGAAACTTGTTTAATGTTCATGTTTGGTTTTCCTCAGATTACTCCGTTAAACTTATTCTTGTCAATGTGCATAACGGATGGCGGCCACACTGCTAAAACGTAATATTTTACAACCGCTGGATAGTATTTCGTTTGATTAAACGTAGTAGAGTAATACTTATGAGTTACGATGATAGCGTATTGACTCAAAAAGAATGTAACTTTAGTGAAGTTGCACGGGAGTCGTTGACTCATAATTTTCTCTTCGAAGTGTTCCCCGTAAAACGATGGTGCGTTGGTAGAGCACTTCCCCAATAACCACCAGAATCTTACGCTTTATTCCTTTAAATCTCAATTAAAAAGCATCGACAACCATTGCAGCTAGTAAACATTCCGCACTCTCCGTTTTTTACAAGCGAATGAAAGCCAAAAAGGGCTTTCTACATGCCTTGAAAGTCACTGCCCGAAAAATTGCTGTCATCTATTACCGCATCATGACTAAAGAGCTTGCCTTTGTTGAACATGGTATAGAACTCTATCAACAGCGTCTTAAAGAACAACAACTGCGCTTGTTGCGAAAAAAAACCGCTTCCCTCGGCTTACAGCTTATTCCCAGATGATGTCATTAAGTAGTCTGGTTAGAGCGCAATTGCATTTGATACTATTTGAGTAATACTAATTTTTTTGTCTCAGTATAATTTCCAGCCTGCAAGCGATAAAAATAAACACCGCTCCGCAGCTTGCTTGCATCAAACGTAACGTGATAAGTACCCGCCGACTTTTCCTGACTTATGAGCGTTGCCACTTCTCTTCCTATCAAATCAAATACCCTAAGTGACACGAACGATTTTGATAAAAGACTGAAAGAAATATTCGTTGACGGATTAAAGGGATTGGGATAGTTTTGAGAAAGACTGAAATGCTTCGGCAAATCGATTGAGGTTTTTTCCACTGATGTGATCATTTCCGTCAACGGTCGCCGCCATACGAGACCACCAGAAGAACCGGCAAAAAGATTCGTGCCGGAGACTATAAGAGTTCTGATATATTTGTCGGCTAAGCCGTTATTGACTTCATTCCAAATTGTGCCATTGTCGATGGATAGAAAAACGCCGCTATTAGTCCCCGCAAAGAGATTTATGCCGGAGACGACAAGAGCATTGACATGAGTGTTTGTCAAGCCGTAATTGTAACTTGCACTCCAGTATATGACGTTGTCGGTAGAACAATAGACGCCTCCTCCATCAGTTCCCGCAAAAATAGTCGTGCCGGAAACGGCAAAAGCATTGACCTGTGTCAAGCCATTAATGACTTGATTCCAGCGTGTACCATTGTTGGTGGAAAGAAAGATGCCATCATCATAAGTCCCAGCAAAGATATTTGTGCCGGAGACGGTTAGAGCACTGACAGAGGAATAGTTATAATAATAATCATATGGTAATCCTGAATTGACCGCAGTCCAGCTTGTACCATTGTTGGCCGAAAGAAAGATGCCGTAATCAGTCCCGGCAAAGATATTAGTGCCGGAGACAGTAAGAGCATTGACATTATAGCTCGTCATGCCAGTATTAACTTGAGTCCAGCTTGTTCCGTTATTGGTGGAAAGAAAAACACCACCGCCATACGTCCCGGCAAAGATATTCGCGCCGGAGAGGGCAAGTGCACGGACATTATAATTCGTCAAGCCTGAACTCGCCGCGACCCAACTTGTACCATTGTTAGTGGAAAGAAAAATCCCGTTATCATAAATTCCAGCAAAGAGATTTGTGCCTGAAATAGCAAGGGAAGAAATGGCACCACTATTGGGGCCATTGGTTTGGGACCATTGACCATGCCCATCTATGAGCGTAGTAAAGCTCCATATTTGTGACCACACACTTGTTCCGGCAATATTAGTTGCATTGACACGCCAATAGTAGGTAGTATTGTCCACAAGACCACTGATGGAATATAATGTTGAGGTGATGCTACTTTGATTCACCACAGTGGTGGAGAAACTTGAATTGGTTGATACTTGCAACTGATACGAAACATCTTCACTGGGTACATTCCATGTGAGCGAAACATTGGTTGGGATTGCCGTGGCTCCATCTGAAGGCGCAACCAGTGTTGGTGCGGTAGGAGTGGCAATGATAATCATCTCTGATAGCGGTCGCCTCCAAACGCCACTATAATTCCCGGCAAAGAGATTCGTGCCCGAGACGGCAAGCGAATAGATCAGAGTATCCGCCAAACCTGTGTTAACCATTCTCCAACTCGTACCATTGTTGGTGGAACTAAAAACACCGCCATAAGTTCCGGCAAAAAGATCTGTGCCGCTGTTGGCAAGAGCAGTGACCGCTAACCCAAGGTTCGTCAAGCCTGTATTCACTCCAGTCCAGCTCGTGCCATTGTTGGTCGAAAGAAAAACGCCTCCGCCCCACGTACCGGCAAAGAGATTCGGTCCGGAGACGGTAAGGGTACGAACATCAGTGTTCGTTAAGCCGGTGTTAACTTGAGTCCAACTTGTACCGTTGTTGGTCGAGAGAAAAATGCCACCGCCATACGTCCCGGCAAAGAGATTCGTTCCTAAAACGGCAAAAGACCAGACAGAAGTGTTCGTAATGCCGGTACTTAATGAAGTCCAGCTCGTCCCGTTGTTAGTGGAACGAAAAACGCCACCACCGTAAGTCCCAGCAAAGAGATTTGTGCCGATGACGGTAAGGGCACGAACATCAGTGTTCGTCAAGCCATTACTCGCCACAATCCATTTTGTGCCGTTGTTGGTAGAAAGAAAAACGCCGCCATTAGTCCCAGCAAAGAGATCCGTGCCAGAGACAGTAAGGGTATGAATATAAGTGTTCGTCAAGCCGTTGTTAACTGCTGTCCAGCTTTCGCCGTTGTTGGTCGAGAGAAAAATGCCGCCGCCAAGTAGCGTTCCCGCAAAGAGATTTGTGCCGTTGACAGCAAGAGTGCTGAACCACGCGCTCGTCAAACCGGTGTTTGTTGGTATCCATTGGGAAAGCAATGAATTCGTAGTGGTGAATAAGCAAAACACCGCAAAGAGGAATCTGAAAATGTTTTTCATCTGTTAATCCCTTTATGAAATAGTAAAGAACAATTAAGCCTAACTATGTAAATGAGTAAAGAAACTCTTTCCCATTTTTTTTTCTCTAAAATTTTGTGTTAAATTATTTTGTTTAATCCATTCGCTTTAAAAAACAAAAAGGACGCAACTTTCATTACGTCCTATCCTGCGGTACTGGCGTACCTACTGACAAAGACATAAGAAAGCGCGTCCCATTCGGGACGCATCTCTCTCGCATGTTCTTGTCAGTATAAAATTGCCAGTTTTTCAGGATAGAACAATGCAGAAATCTGCATCAAATTATTTTATCGAGAATCTATCTCATACGTTAATCTCTATTTGTGTTTTAAGGTAAAATGTATGCTTCCGAATATTTACATATGGAAATTACAAAATTACATTATTAGAGTCAATTTGTGACAATATTCGCGTAGAAAGCAGCAGTCGCTGCTACACTATGTTGTTATTTCAGATGTTTATTATTGGTTTTGAGATTGGTTTTGAGATGCTTTGATGGTTGACAGTCTGCTTTTCTCTCGCTATATTGTTTTCATATAATTGTATTATATGAAACTACAAACACAAGGAGAACTCATCATGCAGGCCGTTAAAGTTGGCGCGAGCCGCCAAGTAGCCATCCCTAAGAAAATCCACGAGGCTCTTCATCTCCAGACTGGTGATTATTTAGAGGTGGAACTTTATAAAGGAAAGCTCGTGCTCACTCCGAAAACCCTCGTTGACAGGCATCTTGAGGGACGACTTTCTGAGGCTCTTGAGGATGTCAAGCAGGGCCGTGTTTATGGTCCGTTTCAGAGTGCAAAGGAAACGGTTCATTCCCTTCGCGCTTCATCGCGGAAATCCAAAAAAAGCTAATGCAGATCTTCTACACCGAACGGTTTCGTAAGAGTTACGACAATGCACCTGACGCAATTCAAAGTGCGTTTGACCGACGTGTTGCTCTTTTGCTGGCGGATATCCGTCACCCTTCCTTAAGAGCGAAGAAATACAATGAAGCACAAGACATTTGGCAAGCCCGGGTTACTCTTAATTGGCGATTCTACTTTACGATCAAAGGTGATACGTACTACCTTCTAGATATTATTCCACACCCGAAGTGAAATAATACATATTGACTTTTTTCTTAAGCGTGGTATAATAGTAATATACTATATCACGCTTTTTTTATGTCTAAAAGTAAGTCCTACTACCGCAACAAAACCGTCCATTCATATCAGAAAATAGGAAAAAAGAGATATGATAAATATCCGGTTTGTGGCAAACTAATATCCTGCCTGCATCACTTCTTTCTAAAATTTTTCTGTCGGTAATTTAAGATACCCCGAAGCTAACGGCATACTTTTATGCCATGGTTTTCATTTTCTTCATCATAAAAGATATCCTGAAATCCAAAACAAGATAAATTTTATCAAGGGAGAGGAATGGCTTACCGGACTTAAAGAAGGAAAAAGAATTTCAGCAAATGCGACACAATCGGATATTACCAAGATAAGATTGCCGATCTTCAAGAAATTTTAGACACTCTTTAGAAGATTTTCCATTCTGTTCCAATCCTTTCCAATGCTCTTTCCCAACTGAATAAATAACTTACCCTTGTAAATAACATCACCAACAATCAACGGAGGATACAATGTCTAGAACCCTATTACAGGAAATAGCCCATCAGATTTTCGGAAGCTCTTCGAGAAATTCCAGAAGGTCTAATCGCAAACCCAACCACAGAGATTACGAAAGAGAGATCTACAAGATGAAACAAGCGGCCTTTGAGAATAGGAAGGCCTACGAACAAGCCCAGCACCTTGCCAAAAGCAAGGGTTGGACAAGATAGCGGCGCAATCAAAATGTGCCTGCATAAAAAAATCCCCTTAAGCATTACGCCTAAGGGGAAAGTTCTAAAGCAAGCCGTGAGGGTCATTACGACCTTTCGGCTTGTTCTGTTTTGGTTGAGCGGCAAGTTGCCTCAACGTCGTAAGCAAAAACTGTTTGTCAAAGAAAATGCTTTTTGCGAGAACGAAAAACCCGGGAATCTTACTCTTGTTAAGATATACCCATTTTTCGCTCTTGCCCAACAACAAGGCAATCTCTTTGACGGTGAGATATTGAGAATCCATAAAAACCTCCTAGGATTCCCATTACCTCCACTTTTATTTTACAAGTTGAGCACACCTCCACCTATACTCAAACCAAATTTTACCGCCACAGAATATAACACCTCTAAATACAGGAGTCAACAATGCCAGCGTATAGTAGAAAACTCAGCAAGGGTATCCATTGGTTCTTCAAATTTTCTTATAACGGGAAAGTCTATTTTAGCCCTTGTATCTATCACTCCAAAGGAGAGGCGAAACTTGCCGAGTCTGACAGATACAAAGAGATAGACGAACAACGGAGAAACCCCAACTTAAAAAATGATGTTCTCTTATTGGACTTGATAAATGCGAGGTTGGACGAGCTTAAGATAAAGAAAAGCCACAAATACTATCTTGGCAATAAGGCACACTTCAAATTGCTCTTAGATGCTTTAGGAAATGTCCCCATAAGTCAGATAACGAAGTCGGATATCAATAACTTCCTTTTGGCTTATGCCAACGATCAGCACGCCAAAGGTTTTGGGAACTACGCCGTCAACACAATGATAAGGGCTTTCAAATCTCTTTTCTATTTCGGCATTGATAACTTTAACCTAAATATCTCAAATCCTTGTAAAGGAATTAGGATGTTTTCCGTAAATAAGCGGTTGAAGTATATCCCTTCCGACACCGAGATTGAGAAGGTCAGAAGTGTCTGTAATAAACAGCAGAAACTTTTAATGGACTTCGCAAAGGAAACCGGCTGTCGTATCGGTGAGGCGTTAAGATTCAAGGGTAAAGACATCTCCCAAGACTACATAGTTCTTTACACAAGGAAAAGCAAGAACTCCGATTTGACCCCCCGCAAACTTCCTAAGCCGGTATCCCTTAAAAGCAAATACCGAGCAGACGAATTGGTATTCGGAACTTGGTCAGAGCTTCCAAAGTTTCTTGATAAGAAATTAAGGGAGCTTAAGAAGAAAGACCCGACTGCCAAGGTTTGGGGTTGGCATAGCTTTCGCCATAGATACGCTTCCCTATTATCAAAGCAGGGCAAACCTATCTATGAGATAATGATTTTGCTCGGCCACTCCCAGATTAGCACCACGCAACGATACCTTCAGCTTCTCCCCTAAAAGGTAGCCAGATCGTAGCCAGAAAACAAAAAAGGACTCAGCTTAAAATCAGCGTGGGCCCTGCTGGGCTCGAACCAGCGACCCGCAGATTATGAGTCTGCTGCTCTAACCAACTGAGCTAAGGGCCCCAACAAATTACGGTGTGACTGACTGCCGTTCAAATTAAATTTACTAATTTTATCCCATCGAATCAAATGTTCCACTACAAAAGCAAGCGGCGCGGTCTCGTATGCCTCACTCAAATTATTTTCTTCACCATCCTCATCTGATCGCGTTCGTACCACTCTCCATATTCTTTTTCTCTTCAATCTTATTATAAACAGTCTGGCACACTCCATCAATATTTTTATAGACATCCTCATTGGTAAAACGCCCGCCTGCCGGCGAGGCAGGCAGGAACTGTATTCCAAATGATTCAATGTATTCGTGGCGCATTTTATCTTTCTCTTCAGCATCAGAAATAAAATGCGAGTCACCATCAATTTCAATGGCAAGTTTCAACCGCGGACAATAGAAATCAAGAATATATTGATCGACTCCATATTGACGAAGAAAGCGCTCTCCATGCATTTGTCTGTTTTTTAGTTTCATCCACAGCAATACTTCAGACTTAGGCATGTTTTTGCGAAGATACCTACGTCTGTTTTGTTCTTTCTTTTTATTAAAAACTAGTGTCATAGCTTCTACGGAACCCCCCGTTCCGATTGCATCGGAACTTCCCCCCTTTAATAAAGGGGGGATATGGGGGGTTAAATTTTAGGATAGATTTTTCCTCAACACTTTGCGGCATGGCTTCATTTTTGATTTGTTGTAATGTTCAGCCATCGATGTTTCCACCACCCCATCCCGACACGAACTATCGTGTCGGGATTATCCCCTCCTCATTTGAGGAGGAGCGTATAAAAGTATCACGCATCGCGTGTTCCAGAAATACGCAGATATTATTGAGCGGGGTGGTCGTTTTGATCTTACCTCACCATCATCATCGGGTCACGTTCGAATTTCTTCCAGTCCTCGACAACCCGGTCGAACCACTCGGGATATTTCATTTTGTGAGCTTCATCGATGCGCAAAATATAATCAATGAGATTGTAACAGATGGAATACTCGCCGCACGCTATGAGTTTTTGTAAATCCGATAAATCGTCAAACCAGAGCGTGGTCGGCATAGCTGCTGCGGCGCGCGTGATTTCCTGCATCTCGGCGGACGGCTTAAGCCAGGCCGCTCTATTTTCTTTCGTTCCGTCCAATTCATAAATCAAGTTCGAGACACGCTTATGTTCATACTCCTCGTTATCATACACATGCGCAAAAACTAGACTTCGTATCCTTTTCATAAAGACCGAACTCGCAAGCGCGAACAGAGACGTCACACGCAGCGCAGCCATATCGATCACCTGATCGATCGTCAGGTGTTTGATCTCGTTCCATGCCGCAAGGTGTATTTTGGGTATCCGGTTCAATACTTCTGTCTTAATTTTGTGCCGCAGCCAATAGATCCCATACGCCAGCAATAAAAGCACCACAGCAGAGAAACCATAGATAAGCAGCGCAGGTATCCATTCTGCAGTATGTCCGATCGAGTACCAAAGATTGGTTAATAAAGCAGCACCGCTGAATATGGAAAGAGCCATCATTGCCAATAATATTTTATTGACAGCGTTCAATGAAAGCGATAGAGTGCTTTTCCTCTCGGGATAAGCGAACAGGTTTTCATTCTTTTTATCGGTATCCGAGATGATGAACATCCCGATATCCGTCTTATGCCGTTTTATTGCCAGCAGAGCAGCGTCGATTCCCTGATTATCATATATACCGCCATCCATCAGCGGGAGTGCTTTGATAAATTTTTCTTTTAAAGATTGCGGAATAACATTATCAGGCCATTGGAAGTCCTGGGGAAAAGCCAGCGGCTCAAAACCGCCGGGGAAGCAGGAAGAAGCCGCGGCTATATCTGCCAGACGAATCTTTTGCGCATCTTCGAGCGAAATGCTCACGTTGCCGTTTCCTATTCTGCCCTTATCGTTCCGGCTCTTCTGGAACCGGAAGTCTATGCCCGTTCTGAATTCCGTCGCATTGAAAATAATTTCCTGCAGGTGTATAGCAGGCTTTTGCCAGAATAGTTCAAACCGGTCGCCGGAGAATAATTTCGCATCGTACACATCCGCAATAGAGGTTATGAGATCTTCAAAGCCCAATGCATTTTCCGATTTCTTTCCGATATTCGCAAAACTCAATTTTACCAGGTTCACATTTGAGAGAAACTCGTGGAAGTTTTTATAAAATTCCTCAAAACTCTTTTTCTTTTTTAGCGAATAGGCATACGTTAGCCCTGCAAGTGTTCCTCCTGAAACGGTGGAGAGGATTTCCACCTGCGGCAGTAATTGTATGTGATTAAGATATGCGAGAACACCCAGATGGAAAGCCGCCGCCCTGTACCCGCCGCCGGAGAAACAAAGCGCGATGCCGGTAGATTCTTTTCTGCGACGCTGTGCCATACGAACCTCCTACTCTCCCTCAATCATAATACTTTCCTTATCCTCCACTAACAACCGATAAGTCTTTTAACGTACTTTTTCTATCGCATCATCTCCGGTTTAGGATATTAAATGTTGACACTGGTTCTGTTCGGGAGTAAAATTCTTGAATACTAAATTATTTTTATTCTCAAGATACACCTCTTTGCCCCAAAGTATGAAGCAACCGTGAAAATGCTCGCACCGATGGGTCAAACATTTGAAGACCTTGCTTTGTTACTTTCCGCAATATGTCTGGCGGGACTCTTTGCAAGAGTGGTTCAAGAGATCCTAATAAATTATTAATGTCATAAGTTACTTCATTCTGCGCTGTTTGCAGTTTTGAAAGAGAAAATTTAATCCCTCGCAAAAACACCGCATTCGGTTCCTCGTCTGATTGACCAGCTAACATCCAATGCACCACCGGAAAAAGTAGAAAAGCCCACGGCCCTCGTGACCTGCCATCTGATGAATCCCATTGGTCTTCGTTCAGAATTGCTAAAGCCGCCTTCGTCCCTGACGAGACTGAAAGTTTTTCTTCTTCAGTTAGATCGTTATCAAGCCATTTTGATAACTGTACGAACAAATCTGGATGAAGCCAGGTTGTGCCTCGTGCGTATGCACAGAACACTTTGACGATTTGTGTAGAAAGTAGTTTTCGTCTAACATGAAGAATTTCAGATGCTATAGACAAGTCCCAGGCTTTATCGCTTGAGAGCGCAACATCGAGAGCATGAAGGTACTCCTCTGTTATTTTGCTATCATATTGGATCACCGATGCTCTAACCGTTGCCCAAATCGCGTAAAGTCTCTTGAATTGATTTTGAGATTTATGAAGCAGCGAGAATGCCCGAGAATCAAGCAACGGAATAGATTCAACTAAGTCGGGAGAAATTCCATAGCAATATCGGAGAACTAATGCAATAAGAATTCCGTGATTACCAATCTTTGCAAATTCAGTAAGCTGTTCATCAAGTAGTTGGGGATAATAAAGAGCACTTTCTATCGCAAAGTTAATTGCAGGATGCCATGTGTCTGAGTTTCTTGAACATTCCTTTAACAAACCAATAATTGATTCCTTTTTTAGAATAGTGGTAGAAGTTGAAGCTGTAATTCCCCCGCGCTGTTTTTTGGCTCTCTGAGAAAATATTGCCCCTGGTGGAACTTTTCCGAGTCTAGCAATGAGCGATATCTCGGCTGATCCACTAATTGGTTCTCCTCTTTTTAGCGCATCTTCCATTAACTCTGGGGACAGTCCGCCAAACTCATCGGCAATAACGGCCAGCCAATGATATGCATCGATCCAATGATTTTGTTTCACCCTAGGATCTACAAGACATTCTCTCGCAGCTTCACCAATCCATCGAGCATGAAGTGGAACCTTACGGCCATATTCAATCAATGCCTGACCGTTGATATCTGCTTCGCTGCTTCCACCAAAGCTCGTGTCGTCGCAAAGCATTATCCAAACTACATCTTTCCAAGCTGCACTATCAGCATTTGCATTTAGCACGAATTGTAGAAAGGGTCTTTTGCCATGTTGTGCCGTTATTTCATCGCATGCAATTCTTAGGGACTCCGCGAATTCATGATCATAGTAGATTCTTGATAGATAACGAGAAAGGTCCCAGGTGTATCGAGGTTTTGTCACAAGAGCAATGCATTTCGTTTGTTGTGCAAAAGTTAATTTTGTGTTATGCAATTCTATTAGTTTTGAGGCAGCTTGTTCGGCCCTTTCGGTATGTGAACCGTTTACTGTTTTCCAAAGAAATTCAATAGAGTCTTCAGACCTCAGTCCCATTTTACCAAGGCTATCAATGTCGAGATACCAATTCCCGAGATCCAGCAATGACGAGGATAATTCGGAAATATACTTTTGCTCAATCGGCATTTTACCCTTTACAAGAATTGCTAAGGCAAAGGAGCGTGCAAAAGGTTCTAGGTCTTCAAGACAGCTTTTGAGAAAACCGAGAACACTTGCACTAAACGTTAGTGAAAGGCAAAATCGCTCCCATTCATGCCAGTCATGCTGTAACCAACGATTTGTCCTTCCTTGAATGGCAACAACCAATGCTTCAGGATATGCATTTGGATCGGTGCTAACCAATGTTACGGAAATCCCACGACGTATTTCGGGATTCAGGTCGTGGAGATGTTTTATAAATACTTCACGAAATTCTTGGCCCCGCTTTCCATTCAAGACACGGCGAAATGCTTCGCGAATTTCAGGATATCTCGGGAGAGTATATGGTCCAAGCGCAGACATACAACCGACGAGCAATTGTGGGCCATCCACTAAATTTTCAACCTGTGCAAGCAAGATTCTCCAGCATCCAGAATGCGTTTCCCAATGGTGTGCGTGGTGGGTCATTTGCTGCACTAGCCAACGTATACCTTTATCTCCTTCTTTGATTACTAGTAATTGGAGTATCCTCTCTGCCTCTGCAATATATCCTCCATCATGCATTCTCTCAAGGAACGCCTTACCAAGCACCGTAAGCCGTTCCTCGCCTGTGTTGTATAGTGCAATCGCTGCACCGGTAGCAGAATAACTATCTTGAGCAAACAGAATCCACCTTGCAAATCTGAGCCATCGTTCTTCTCCTAAGCGTGATCGATATTCATTTTCAAGCGTCGAAACTTCTGACCTGTTTTGGTGCATTGCAATTGACTTGAATATTGCCTCAACAATCTGTATTGGCAAATCCTCCTTCTTGTTTATCTCGCACCACATTAAGGCAGCCCTTGGATAATCAGAACTATTAGCCAAAAGTACCTTGTTTATAATATCTTTATCCCCTGCCTCGTATGCTGCCAACAAAATTTCGGCTGAATGCGAACTAAGCGGGTCACGTCCCAACGTGTGACCTGAGATCCAGAGTCTCTCTTCCTTTTCAAAGGCTTCAGGGACAAGAATAACTAGCAAACTTAAGATTCCAAAGAAGTTTCCTTCACCTGCTGCAAGATAAGGCTTAACACTCGACTTCAGTTTTGCCTTCTGATCATCACTTAAGTGACCTCTGGCTACGGCGGTCCAGTTTTCCATTACTCTTTGTATAATCGCGCTTCCGATGTTTGATAAAGGATAACGCGGATTCAAGTATTCATCATAGAGCCATTTGAAACCAACTTCACTAGACAACCAAATCGTTCTAGCTATGTTGTTTGCCGATACGTCCCACTCATCATTGAAAAGACTGAGAGGACGTGGCTCGAGAAGAGAAAAGCACTCGATTGTTTTTATAGCAACTGATTTGTCCGATGTTTCCTGCACGATGTAGCAAGCTGCCGGAACGTTAGGGGATGCCATTGGCGCAAGTATTGACTGGATGAATCTTATAACGGGCTCACGTAGCGTCGAAAGCCACCCACGCCTCCGGATAACAGTTCCAACGAAGGAAACAATTCTCCACTGATCTTTAGATGGCAAGTTCCAGTCCGAAGATTGAGATGACCATTCCGTAGCTAGACTGATTGCTGAAACCATCTCCCATAAGGGTTGGATCGGAAATTCAATCGATTGTTCAGAAGTAATGAGACCCGACAACTTATAATATTCAAGAGCTTGTTCTGCAATCAGGTCATTCTTGCCACCAGGATAATCTTTTGCCATTTCTCGAAGGTGAGATTTTGCTTCATCCTCCGACAAATGTGAGCTTGAAGAAATTCCCCTAGCTAATGCCCCAAGGATATTTGCTTTTGCCTCTGGAGTTGTAAACGCATCCTCGAAGGAATCAAAAACTTTCGGTTTGTCATCTCTTCGTTGCCATCTTCCAAGACGATCAAGCATTATATCGTACAAAAGATCGCCAAGAGTAGTATCGTTAGACGACCCTGAAATTGACTTGAGCCGTGGGTAGATCAAACGAATAGCAAGCGGTGTCTCAGCAAGACGATCAAGAGAAGTAAATCCTTTGAGCGTGTTCAAAAGAGATAAGGATTTAGTCTCAACTTCAGGCTGAGAAAGCCCGTCAACTAGCAGTTCCTCAACAATGAACTGCCTTTTCCTATTGTCATTGAGCGGAATCGTGCGGGCGATCCCCCAGTCTTCATATGCCACACCAATAAGCTCGACTGGTCGGCCTGATGCAACTATTTGTATTGAAGGCCAATGTTGAGGTAGAGATACTGCGTGGCGTAAGAGCCGTGAAGCGACGTCCGGATTCAGTTCGTCTAGGCCATCGAATACAATTAATACCTCTGTTTGCGTCTCCAGCAGTTTCTTGATTGATGTTCCCGAAACAGTCGGTGCCGCCTCTCCAAGAATAAATCTATCCACAGCTTGTAGTAGATCATCTGTAGAAAATTGACCTGATATCCTCAGACTCTTCAGTGGAATCAAAACTGAGACGGAATTCTCAGATCGGTCCATAGTTTCAGAAACAAGCCCTCCTACGAGTGTGCTCTTTCCACTTCCGAGATCTCCAAGAATGAGAGTGCAACGATTTCTACGGACGGCTTCGTAAACCGACATAGTTTGATCGTTACGTCGATCTCGCAGTAAACGTCTGCTTGAATCAAACCGTTCGCTTAGATCGCTAATACGAACCGATAATTGCTGAGAAACTTTTTTAGGTAGTACGCCTATCGGACGTAGGAGTCGAGATTTTTGCTCAACAACCCGTTCTGCATGTGATCTAAGGGCAGCACGTAAAAGTATTATTGTTTCAGCTTCCTTTTTATCTTGTTGGGATTGTGGCAAATCAACTTCGCCTATATATGGCAACCTAACAGATTCAAGTGAACGCCACGAATCTTCTACAGCTCTTGGGTCGAATTCAAAGGACCGATATGTAATTCCTTTTTCATCGATTTTAATCAACCTAAAAGAATTAAAGTGGTGAGCACCAGCAAAAGTCGCCCCGGCAGTGAATTGCCTTGCTCCCTCTGCAACCTGATCAGTTCTTCGAATCTCTCCATGCGTATGACCTGTGAGTAGAACGTGGCATCGACGCGCTAAGTAGTCCCATGTGTTCGGGCGTAAACCTTGACCATTCGTTTCATCAGGATGAAGCCAATTTAAAGGGTGATGTACCAAAGCAATTGTTAAAGGAGAACGATGTTCGCGGTGCACCTCATCAAGTTGACCTTTGCTCTCCAAGAATTTCAAATGTGGCAGGCCAATCCAGAGTTTTTCTTTGTCAAATTTATCTTTTGAGAACCAAGAAGAGTTAAGCGTAATAAAACGGAAGCCAAGAGCTTGTCTCTCTCCAACTAAATATGAATGCTGATCAAACTTCATCGGTGGGATGCCTGAAGTATGGCAGAACTCATCAAATGCTTTAAAAGGTTTCAGAAAATGTTTTCTAATCGGCAAACCTAGTACAGAATCTGCTTCTTCGGCATTAGATGGTCTTGCATTTCCTTCTGCATCAGGGCGGTTTACATCATGATTACCAGGACAAACCACAATATGATCGAAATTCAACTTGCAACTTGAAAGAAGTATTTCGATCCAAGCCTTCGCCTCGACATAATCACCCGTAATTCCCTTCCAGCCAATATCACCTGAAATACAAATTATGGTAGGTTTCCAACTAGGATCAAGCGAAGCTATTTTAGAGATTAAGCCATCTAAACAAAGCTTGCGATCAGCAATCTTGTTTGGGTCATTCCCATCCCAACCGAAATGAAGATCAGACAAATGTAGAATTGTCATTTTGCTAGACTCTTTTAGTTCGTGAGCTCAACTCACTTATAACTTAAAATAACAGGAACACTCAAATCTACCAAACCCTTTGCTTCTATGCAATGTTATCTCGTTCTCAAGTATAACTTGGGAAGGTATTGTTCTTGTTACGAATTCTATTTTGCGCTTCGTCATATTTTTATAGCTTTGTTTCTTCTTGTTCTTTTCCCATTATATTTTGCCGTTGTTTCTTTCACACGGAAACCTATCTCTCGCTTTGGTTTTTCGGGAGTATATATAATTTGTCGAATAGCGTCAAAGACCACTTTGAATTGAGCGTCGTATTTCCTTTCCAGTTCTTCAAGCTTAGCTGCAAGGTCTTTATGAGTAGAGAGCAATTGCCGTAATTTTACAAATGCCCTCATAATCTCAATATTCACAAGAACTGCTCTATCGCTTTTGAGAACCGACGAAAGCATTGCAATTCCCTGCTCGGTGAATACAAAAGACAATTTTCTGTGTCCGCCTCGTCCTTTTGATGTCGCAAATTGCGACATCAAAGAATCATTTTCATCCACTGAAAGTTGGAACATAAAATCTAGTGGGAATCTTTTGACATTTCTTTTTACAGCCTCATTCAAACGCTTGGTTGGCACACCATAAAGCTCTGCGAGATGCCGATCAAGCATTACCTTCTGACCGCGAATAAGAAATATTCGTTTTTCAATCACTTCGCTTGGGATAATTGTGTTCTCATTCATTTGATAATTTTGTAACTGGCTTTCGCCAGTATTAATTATAGGCCTCCGGCTCTTCACATCCATCCCGCCGGTATATTCTTTATATGTATTGTTTTATCTTGTTCTCTTTACATTATATTTTGCTGGTGTTTCTTTTACACGGAAACCGATTTCTTTCTTGGGATATTCAGGCGGTGCCATTAACTGACGAATAGCGTCAAAAACAATTTTAAACTGCGAATCATACCTCTTTTCAAGTTTCAATAATTTATGTGCCAAATCTTTATTTGAAGTTAACAATTCACGTAATTTAACAAATGCCCTCATGATTTCAATGTTGACCTGAACAGCTCTTCGACTTCTTAAAACACTGGAAAGCATTGCAACACCTTGTTCCGAAAAAGCATATGGTAAGTATCGCCTTCCGCCTCTTCTGGATTCCTTTGAGGTTTCATTCTGCAACCTCAAATGGCTGGATATCAATGAATATTCTTCATCACTTAGCTGAAACATAAAATCTGCTGGGAATCTGTCACTGTTTCGCTTCACAGCAAGATTAAGAGATTTTGTGGGAACATTATATAATTCAGCGAGATGAGTATCCAGCATTACTTTCTGTCCCCGCAAAAGAAATATCCTTTTTTCAATCACTTCGCTCGGGATAATTGTGTTCTCATTCATTTTAATTATCCTTCTTCTTCACATCCACTCCGTCACGACCCTTCTTTGAAGTTGCATTTTGCAATATCAAAGATCGGTATTCTTCATTTGTGGAGTACTAATTATAAACCTTCAACTCTCACATCCATCATGCCGACAAAAATCCCCTAAAAGTCCCCTCTCACATAAGAATTAACCGAGCCGAGAGGGGATTTAGGGGTGTGTTCTTCGAGCTTCAATCCATTCCCGCAATTGCTCAACAATGCCATCGACATTGCTCTTAACATCTGAATCCCAGAATCGCATCACCGTCAATCCCAATGATTCCAGTTTTTCTTGTCTTATCTTGTCTGCCTCTTCCTTTCCATCATGAGAATCACCGTCTATTTCAAGAACTAATTTCAATCGCGGACAGTAGAAATCTACCACATATTCATCAATCGGTTTCTGCCTGTGAAAATCATATCCCAATAATTGCTTACCCTTAATCTGCTGCCAGAGAAGAATTTCCGACAACGTCATATTCTTCCGCAATGTTCGGGCTATCTGTTTTAATCTCGGACTATATCGAATCCATCGATCTTCCATACAAACCTTTGTCACACACCCCTGTAGTCCCCTCTGGAGAGGGGACATTTGATCTTACATATGAAAAAATGCATTTGCATTTATTTATTCTTCACATCCATCCCGTTAGTATAAATTACAATAAACAAGCCAACGTTTTGTACATCAGCATAGAAATGGAATCGCGTTGAAATCAATATTAGGAATCTGATTTGAAATCTGACGATAGCGGATTGTAAGCGATGTTTCCCCAACACGCTTCTCGTGAAAATGGTAGCGAGTTATCGGGTGAGAATCAAGTAGAGACATACTCGGTAGGGACGTTTAATTAAACGTCCCTACAAAAGCTCAAAAAGAAAAAACCTTCACCGGTTATTCAAATAACAATTTTCCTGCTGTACTCACCATTTCTTTCTCCTCAAACTGCTCCGCACCATCGCCAAACCACTCCGCGGAAACGTCAAACTGCTTCGCAACAACTGCAAACTACTTTTCGCTTGTGCAAAACTGCTTTTCGCGACTGACAAAGTGCTTTTCACAATTCAATTTTGAAATTGTTACAACGTCAGACAGGTTCGCGCCGATGTAAACTGACTTCGCGTCATCGTAACCTGACATTTCTTCCTCGTCAAACCACTCCGCACAGATGTCAAACTGCTTCGCGGCACAGTCAGACTACTCCGCGGCAACGTCAAACTACTCCGCGCCATCATCAGATGGCTTCGCGTTAATGTCAGGTAGCTTCGCATCGTTGTCAGATGTCTTCGCGTCGATGATAGGTGGCATCGCGTCAACGTTAGATTGCTTCCCGCCGATGTCAAACTACTTTTCAGGACTGTCAAAGTACTTTTCGCACTTGACTATTGAAATTACTACAACACCAAATTACTTTTCGCCAGTGTCAGATAACTTTCCAACTTTAGCAGATGTCATTTCGCCATTGCTAATCGTCATTTTTTCAATGTCAACTCTACATCCCGCCGGCAAAAATCACATAAAAGTCCCCTCTCACATAAGAAGTAATCCAGCCGAGAGGGGATTTCTCGTCCGCCGTCTTGTTGGGCGGAAGGGGTGTGTCATCTTTTGTCGCGCCATATTTTTTCCAGCAATCATCAACCACACACCCCTGCGGTCCCCTCTCAAGAGGGGACAGTTAGTCTTTTTGCTGTGTCACATGAGCTTCAATCCATTCCCGCAATTGCTCAACAATGCCATCGACAAACTCCTTTAATGAATACAACTTTACTGTCTCCATGATACATGGACTAACACGAACTTCACTGCCTATCATAAAAAAACGCCCGGTGGAGTACCAGGCGTTTTCATGCGTACACGATTAATTCCGATCACATCGAAGTGAATATCTTTGTGTCTATAACCTTTGGATCACCGATGACGACCATTTGAATGTTGCGGAAATATTTGTTGGCAACTTGTTGAATATCCGCGGCAGTGACGCGTTGAATTTGTTCGATAAATGATTCCCCCATTTTCCATCCTTTCCCGATAATTTCACAGCTTGCGAGAAAATCTGCCTGGGCACTATTTGTTTCGTTGCCCGTATAATACTCCGTCAAAAACAATGCAACCCGATCTTTCAGTACTTTTGCCGTAAGAGGTTCCGTCTGCAATTTCTTCATCTCTGCGAACATCACTTTTATTGTCGTATCAGGTTGTACCGTTGTGACATAAATGAATGCCCGATTGACCATTTCGTTCGCTATCACGGAGTATGGCGCATAGGAAAGGTTCCTTTTTGTCCGCACCTCTTCGAACAACCGAAAGTCCAATACATTTATAGCAACTCTCATCGCATAATACTCCGGGTCGGACTGATTCGGCACAGAAAAAGTTCCGCGGATATAATTGGTCGGCATTTTCTGCTCTACCACTTTCAAACCTGCAGACGAATGCTGAACCGGAGAAATCACAGGTGCGGTATACTCTCCCTGAGGAAGTTTGCCGAATGTGGCCTTCAACTTCGCAGTCAATTCTTCTTTTGTCGTATTTCCGACAACCACCAGCAACAGCTTCGACGTGTTCAAATTATCGCGCAGATGGTTCTTCATTTGTTCAACGCTTATGGCTGAAACAGATGATTCTATCCCATCAGGATTTAACCGGTATGCATGTCCCTGGTAGAAAAATTCATTGGACAGTTCCCTGAGATAATTATCCGGATTATCCTTGCGCTGCCGGATATTAACAAGTTTTGTATCTCTCACAAGCTTTACATCCTCTTCTTTGAATGCAGGATTCATCACCACATCGGCAAAGACATCCCACAGTTCATCGAACTGACGTTTGAGACAACGCAGCGAGATGGAGCTGTAATCGTGTGTCGACGTGTTTGTGATACTTGCCGCCGTCCGGTCAAGAATTTGAAAGAGTGCTTCTTTCGGATATTTTTTACTCCCTTTTTCTGCAATCTCAAAAATGAGCGGTTCAATACCCTGCGTCGAGTCACTGATATTGAGGACACCGCCGCGCAGATACAACTGTGCTGAAATGATATCGTTCGCCGGATTTGCTTTTAAAATTACTTTGAGGCCGTTGACGGAGAATTCTTCCGGCGATTGTGCCGCCGCAGAAGAAGCCGCAAGCATGAGGAACGTCAGAGAAACAACGGCCGCTGTGAGGAATCGATATGTTCTCATACATACACTCCTTGATTATACTTTATTGCATTGACCGTTTTACTGTGGAAACACTTTTTTCCTATCTTCCGAAGACATCAGCAGGCCCTTGATGTACGGAGCGTTCTGAATGTACTTTTTTACGTACTCATTGATGTCGCTTCGCGAGACCTTTCGCAAATTATCGACATAATCCAGATAATAATCCAACCCGTGAGCGACCGACCACCAGAATCCTACCGTATGAACGAATGCCGATGGACGCTCGTGGGAATACATCTCACTAATTTCCAATTGAGTCTTTGCGTTCGCTAACTGTTCATCCGTGTAATAATCGGGTTGCGTTAATTTGCCGATCTCGCCGAACAGCGCTTTTTCAGCTTCGGCGTATTTGTCGACCGTCGTTTGTGCCTGAACGGTGATCGGTCCCGTATGGTCGAGAGAATAATACGACAGTCCGGCAAACATACACAAGCCGCTTTCAATCAGCCGCTTCTGAAATTGAGAATCCCGCTGGCCGAGAATAAAACTCATCACATCGGCTGCATACGTCGATTTGATGTCTTTCGTTATGGAGGGGCCGTGCCATCCGATTTGTATCATAATGGCGTTCACCGGCTTTTCCACGATGAACGTATCGGTTTTCATAAGAGGTGGATGATCGGGAATCGGATATAACTTGAACGGATCATCTCCCTTTTTCCATTCTCCAAAATATTGTTCCGCGAGCTTGAAGATTTCTTCATGACGAACAGCCCCTGCAAGCAGCAACGCGGAATTGTTGGGAATATAATACCGATTCTGGATCGTTTGCATTTTCTTCTGGTCGCAATTTAAAATAACCTCGCGCTCGCCGAGCGGATTTTTTCTGCTGTAATATTTATACCATAATTTCTTATTCATATCACGGTACAAATAATAGTACGGGCTTGCCTCATTGCGGTCATATTCCCCTATGACGACCGCGCGCTCACGCTCCAGTTCCGGCTGAAGGAATAACGGCGTCATCGCGGCGGCTTTCATAAACTCGAATCCTTCTTTCAGATTGTCTTTTCCGAAAGTAAAGAAGTAGTTGACGCGCTCCTCGCCTGTTGTGCCGTTCCATTCCATGCCCAGTTCCTGCATACGCTCGAGGTATTTCTCCTGGGTGGGGATCGCAGCATTCGCCTTGAAAAACATGTGTTCGTAGAGATGCGAAAGACCGTTATACTCCGGTGATTCGGTATACGAGCCGTTTCGAACATCCAACTCAATGGTCACAAGAGGGACAACAGGGTTTTCTATAGCAATAACTTCCAGGCCATTTGAAAGTTTTGTCGAGTAGATATGATACTTTTGTGCGAAGAGGAGCGCGGGCGCAAGGAATAATATCCCCCAACAAATAAGAATTATTTTCTTCTTTGACATGCGGGTTTCCTCCTTAATTGATTTGATCGTGATGGAAGAGCGAAAGAATGTAGATAATACTTTAAACAGTGTCAAGAACAGCCCGCAATCTTCATCCCGTATTCTCGATCCGAAGCTCTGCTTGGGATCGCAATTGCAGAAGCTCCGCTTCCACTCGTACTCCCAAGTCGATCTTGCCGTCTGTTCCCAAACGGAGTTTGGGAACGAGGTTAATTTCTTTATTCTCGATCCCAAGCTCTGCTTGGGATCGCAATTGCAGAAGCTCCGCTTCCACTCGTACTCCCAAGTCGATCTTCTATGCTGTCCGTTCCCAAACGGAGTTTGGGAACGAGGTTAATTTCTTTATTCTCGATCCGAAGCTCTGCTTGGGATCGCAATTGCAGAAGCTCCGCTTCCACTCGTACTCCCAAGTCGATCTTCAATGCCGTCCGTTCCCAAGCGGAGTTTGGGAACGAAGTTAATTTCTTTATTCTCGATCCCAAGCTCTGCTTGGGATCGCAACTGCCGGAAGCTCCGCTTCCACGCTTACTCCCAAGTCGATCTTCAATGCTGTCAGTTCCCAAACGGAGTTTGGGAACGAGGTTAAAACAGTGTCAAGAACAGCGCGGAAGCTTCATCCCGTATTCTCGATCCGAAGCTCTGCTTGGGATCGCAATTGCAGAAGCTCCGCTTCCACTCGTACTCCCAAGTCGATCTTGCCGTCCGTTCCCAAACGGAGTTTGGGAACGAGGTTATCTCACTTACTACGAGGGCTCATAAATCTTCTCAAGGCAATTTGGAATTTACTTCCCACAAATCTATACTTTATTCGCTGAAGATTCTCTTCGACGGTTTGTTCCCCTGCAAGAATACATTGATCGATGCGGTGAAATTCATTCCAGGTGATTATCTCTACGTCCGGTTTGAGAATAATATCAGCGTGCTGCAGCTGGATGTCATCAAGCTTGTTATTCGTGACTTCACTTGCTCGCATGACAATCTCATATCCATGTTGATGGTTCTCATACCTGCCTAGAGATTGCCGGACATCAACAGCAATGATGGGATCCTTCGACAACGAACGAGCAGCCGGCACAGGAATCGTACTCGTGACTTTACCATCAACGAATTGGCGATGATCTATCTCAAGTGGTGCGATAATACCGGGGATTGCAGAACTTGCTGCAACAGCAGTGATGATGGAACCGGAGGAGAACACATACTCTTTACCGGATGCTATATCGCTTGCCACAGCGGCAAAACGAAGAGACAGGCCGCTGATATCTCCTTCTTCAAGAAGAAAGTTCAACGATTGAATTAATGTTGTTTGTGCAAACTTCCCGTTACCCAATGCGGACTTTGATATGAAATATCTTTGACGCAAGTGCGTGGCAAATCTCTCCCACACCGAGCGAGAACTTTTGGTATCTGTGTCTGAAAATTGTTCCAATCCGATCCGTTTATAGAAAGATCCTTCCAGGAATTTTCTGAATTTCTTTTCCACGGCATCTGCACTTTTTAGTTGTGCGTACATGCCGCCCACCACAGCTCCCATGCTGGTACCGACAATCAATGATGGCACGAACCCGATTTTCTCAAGAGCTTTGAGAATTCCAATATGTGCCAACCCGCGCGCCCCTCCTCCACCCAGAACCAGTGTGAAAGGATGAACCTTAGTATGTACTGGATTTCGCTGCATTATTTTTCTTTTTGTTCCTCTAGCGTGACTTCTATTTCGTCATCCGGGAGATGGATTGACACCTTTCGATAATAAAGAGCGCCATCATAATCTGTCACCACTCGCCCTCTGATATCGGGGGTTCCTGTTGTGTCAAATGTGAGGACATTGAAGGCACGCGCATGTCCGAATTTCAGTTCTTCATCTTGTGAAAGTTTGAACTCCGCAGCTTCTGCAGCGAGCTTTCTCTTGCCGAAAATAAACATTCCACGCATTGCATGACGCGAAGAATCCTTAAACATAATTCGAAGTGTTCTCACAAACCGGACGACATCGTTATTCAAAATCTCTACAGATTTTCTGGGAAGCCACACTGCCGATGCTTTCGACGTGTCGGAGTGAATGCGAGCCCATGCTTTTCCTCCATTATCATCAAGCGCTATGAAGAATTCTTCCTGCCCTCTCCTATTCTTCCATGTCGATTCACTGAAAAAGAATTGATCGGGGAGATATCCTCCTAATTTTCCCAACATGGTGGTGAAAAACGGACCATCCCACACTGCCTCGAAGACAGCCGTAACCTCTGCTGAACTCAAGATGCTTGCCAAAAAAAGAAATATAAGGATACCGAGAATCACTAAGTGCTTGATCATGGATTTGAGATTTCTCCTTGTTCAAGAACTTCTCTACAACCACACTGATGGGAGTATAGGGAATTTTAAAAGAAATTGCATTGAGAAATATCAACACCTCTTTTTTCGTAGTTGGCCGTTTTGGATTCCCGCTTACAATCCGCGGGAATGACACTCATTTTTCGTTTTGTCATTCCCGAATGTTCCTGTCGGGAATCTATTATTTTGATAATTAACTATGTGGAAAAACCACTGTGCTTTTTTCATTTCCCTCCTTTTTTGCCTATCTTTTATTATGAGAAAACTCACGCATGCAGAAATTTCTACGAAACGTGTACCGGAGAATCAAGTCGAAAGTGCCTCACGCATTCCATTGATTGTTCTGGTAGATAATGTTCGAAGTTTATACAATGTCGGTTCTATCTTCCGAACATCTGATGGCGCAATGATTGAGAAGCTCATACTTGCCGGTTACACACCGCATCCACCGCGTAAGGAAATCGAAAAGACAGCGCTTGGTTCTACGAAGAGTATTCCTTGGGAATACACTAAGCATCCCATTGAAACTATTATAAGTTTGAAGGAACGCGGTTACAAAATTTGTTGTTTAGAGTTAACTGATAAAAGTATTCATTACAACGATATCAAGACAGCCGATTTTCCACTTTGTCTTGTTATTGGCAACGAGATTAGCGGCGTATCAAAAGAAGTTATTGAGCTTTGTGATCTGGCGATAGAGATTCCGATGTATGGCATCAAGCAATCGTTGAATGTAGCAGTGGCATACGGAATTGCAGTATTTGAACTTGCAAGACTTTGGAGGATGCGATAATCTGGTACCATTTCCAAAAAAAGATATTGTATTATGCCCCCCTCCTAAGATTTAATTTGGGGTTGTTCAAAAAGAAAGAAAATGTCACCCCGAACTCCTGCCTGCCGAAGTGCATCGGCACGCAGGCAAGTGTTTTGGGGTCTAAATATTTACATAAAAAACAGATGGTGATCCCGACAAAGTCGGGACAGCATGACAACTCCGGACTTTTTAGACAGCCTCATAAAGGTGGGGTCGTAAAATAATATACATACAACCCATTCCATAAAATGCAATATTCCCTATTCGAAATGACTCAAACCAAGGTTCTCAATAGTAATAAAGGAAGTTTTTTTCATCATCACTCTTTACCTGTTCAAAACTTTGATGATCTTTAATATTACTCGTTTGCCCTTATCAATTACGTTCATTCTCAGCGCATTGGCTAAAGCAGTAGATATTCAAACAAAATATTCGGAATTTGCTATATCGAAAAATTAAAGAAGAATAACCTATGAAGATAATAATTCCAAAAGAAGCTTCATCCGAGCTGCGCGTTGCAATGCTGCCGCAGAACGTCGATAAGCTTGTTAAAAAAGGCGCAAAGATTATCATCGAATCTGGACTCGGCACCGCACTCGGCATTGCAGATGAAGACTATAAAAAAGCCGGTGCCTCCATCGAGAAGAACCGTAAAAAACTTCTTGCGTCGGGAGATATCATTTTACGCTTGCGTAAACCGGATGTAAAGGAAGTATCCTCTCTGAAAAAGGGAGCGATTCAAGTCAGTTATCTCGATCCATTTAACGAACCCAAACTACTTGCAGCTCTTGCGAAACAGAAAATTTCAGCAATATCGATGGAAATGATTCCGCGCGTGACACGCGCGCAGAAAATGGATGCGTTGAGTTCGCAGGCAAGTCTTGCGGGATATGCCGCAGTGATTCTCGCAGCAGATCATCTGCACAAAATTTTTCCAATGATGATGACACCTGCTGGCACATTACAGCCGTCGAAAGTGTTTATCATCGGCGCGGGCGTTGCAGGACTGCAAGCGATTGCAACTGCGCGGCGTCTCGGTGCAAAAGTAGATGCATTCGACACCCGCCCCATTGCAAAAAACGATGTTCTTTCGCTCGGGGCTAAATTTGTTGAAGTCGACCTCGGTGAAACCGGACAAACTGCTCAAGGATATGCGAAAGCGTTAACGGAAGAGCAGTTGAAAAAACAGCGAGATGTTATGAAACAATATTGCGCACAGGCCGATATCGTCATTACGACAGCACAAGTCTTCGGACGCAAAGCTCCAGTCATCGTGACGAAAGATATGATTGCCGCAATGAAGCCGGGTTCCGTTGTTATCGATCTCGCCATTGAAACAGGCGGGAACGTTGAAGGCGCAGTTCTAGGCAAGATCATCGATAAGAACGGCGTCAAGATTATCGGTATGGCAAATATGCCTGCTCGTGTGGCTATGAACGCCAGTCAAATGTATGCCAACAATCTCACCAATCTCTTTGAAGAATTTTGGAATAAAGAGAAAAAGGAATTTGAACTAAAGCTCGACGACGATATCATCAAAGGATGTTTGATTACACACGGCGGCGCTATCGTACATCCCACCTTTGCACCGCACACGGAAGAAAAGAAATCTCAAAAAGGATAATGCGATATGTTCCCCCTCATTGAATCATTTTATATACTCATCCTCGCCGGGTTTGTTGGCTTTGAGGTTATCAAACGCGTGACACCAACACTGCACACTCCGTTGATGTCCGCAACCAATGCGATCTCCGGAATTTCGCTTGTCGGTTCACTCGTCGCCGCTGGAAGCGATCAGTTCGTCAGTCAAATGCTCGGACTCGTCGCCGTGACAGCCGCTACGATCAATGTCGTCGGCGGATTTATGATTACCGAACGAATGTTGAAAATGTTCAAACGGAAGGAGCGGAAACAGCAATGATTAACTACCCGCTCGAAATAACGTACATCATCGCCTCCGTCCTCTTTATCATGGGATTGAAGGGACTCGGCCATCCAGAATCAGCGCGCCGTGGTATGCATTATGCAGAAATTGGTATGCTGATGGCAGTCGTCGGAACACTGCTCGGTCAAAATATTGTGACATGGCAATGGATTCTCATCGGTCTTGTGATTGGTTCCGCGATCGGCACTGCGATGGCAATCTTCATGCCGATGACGGCAATGCCACAGCGAATTGCAATTTCGCATGCATTCGGTGCACTTGCCGCTGTGCTTGTCGGTATCAATGAATTCGTCGTAAAGGGATCGGAAATTACCAGCGGACTTATGGGAGCGTTAGGATTTGAAGTGCTCTTCGGTTCGCTTACGGTTACGGGAAGTTTGATGGCATTCGGAAAGCTGCAAGGAGTGTTGCGAAGCGAACCTATGACATACAAAGGACAGAACTTCGTCAACATTTTGCTCTTTTTTGTTACGATTGGAATGTTTGTCTATCTCGTTTTCTTCCCCCAAAATGCTCTTGTGTTCGGCTTAATGATTGCACTCTCGTTTCTCATCGGCATTTTTATTGTCATGCCCATTGGAGGAGCAGATATGCCGGTGGTTTTATCGCTGATGAATTCGTATGCAGGACTTGCTGCCGCTGCGACGGGATTTGCCATCAATAATAAAGTGCTTATCATCGCCGGTTCATTGGATGGCTCATCAGGATTTATTCTTTCCATCATTATGAGCAAAGCGATGAACCGGTCGTTCGCGAACATACTCTTTGGTGCGGTTGGTACTGTACAAGTCGACACTTCGACACTCCATGAAGACCGGCCTATAACAAAAATAAATGTGGAAGATGCAAAGTTTATTCTTGAACAAGCAGACCGTGTGGTCATCGTTCCGGGATATGGCATGGCAGTGGCGCAAGCGCAGCATGCAGTTCGCGAACTCAGTGATGAACTGGAAAAACGCGGAACGAAAGTTGAGTATGCTATTCACCCGGTCGCAGGACGCATGCCTGGACACATGAATGTATTGCTTGCTGAAGCAAATGTATCCTACGATCAATTGCAGGAAATGGAAGTGATCAATCCCACGATGGACACGGTCGATGTTGCCATTGTGATTGGTGCAAACGACGTCGTCAATCCTGCGGCGCGCACAGATAAAGGGAGCCCGATCTACGGCATGCCGATTATTGATGTCGATAAAGCGCGGACAGTTATTGTGATGAAGCGTTCGATGGCAACCGGATTTGCCGGTATCGAAAATCCGCTCTTCTATCAAGAAAATACCAAGATGTTATTCGGTGATGCGAAGAATGTTTTACAGCAGTTGGTTGCAGAGTTTAAAAAGACATAAGGTTCTCACCATGAACCTCTCCGATCGCTGTAAGCGGTCGGAGAGGTGATATTCTCTTTCTACTTCATTCATTCCTTCAACCCGCGCTTCTTTTTCTTGATGTGTGAAGAATGTTTTACAGCAATTGGTTGCAGAGTTTAAAAAGACATAAGGTTCTCACCATGAACCTCTCCGATCGCTATAAGCGGTCGGAGAGGTAACACATGAAGCACTTGGCTATCCGTTGGCGGAGTAATCGCGAGTAGGCAAATATCCGACATCTACCTGAGTTGAAACGTAGAAAGATGTCGGATATTTCTCCGAGCATAAATCGAAGCCAACAAGTAGCAGGGATTAAATAACGTAGAATCCGATCACTTATCGGATTGTGTATGTATTGTTTTGTCCGATGTGATCATCGGACTCTACGCTTTTATACTTTGAATTCCTTCCAAATAGTCACTTCAACCCGCGTTT